>JAHEKC010000143.1 GCA_024638565.1 Bacteroidota bacterium | reverse complement strand
AACAGCTGCGGTATTGACAGTTGTTCATTTACAGTCACGGTCAATGATATTGAAAGCCCTGTCATCACGTGCCCTGTAGATATTGTGGTTCCGGTAGTGCCGGGATCCTGCGGAGCCACGGTTAACTACACGCTGCCGGTCGGCATTGATAATTGCACACCGGTTACCGTTCAGACCGCAGGGCTCGCACCGGGTTCCGTTTTCCCATCAGGCATAACGCTTAATACGTTTACGGTGACTGACCCGGCGGGCAATACGGCCATGTGTTCGTTCAATGTGATTGTGATCGATACAGAGCTGCCAACCATCAGCTGTCAGTCCAACATTACCGTATCAAATGACCCTGGCATGTGCGGTGCGGTCGTCAGCTACCCGGTTCCTGTTGGCACAGACAACTGTCCGGGGGCCGTAACGACACTTGCGAGCGGCCTTGCGAGCGGCCAGTTTTTCCCGGTGGGTACGACGCCGGTGAGCTATATGGTTATGGATGCCGCGGGATTGTCAGCCACATGCTCATTCGTGGTTACCGTACTCGACACTGAATCACCTGAGATTATCGGCTGCCCTGCTGATACAACGATGTGCAATCCGGCCAACTGGACCCCGCCCGGGTTCAAGGACAACTGTTCCGCCGGCCTGACCCTAACAAGCAACCATAGCCCGGGCACCACGTTGCCAGGCGGCACGACAACCATAGAATATATCGCTACTGACAATGCCGGCAACACGGATACGTGCCGGTTCAATGTTACGATACTCGATTCGTCCGTCGCGCCGGACAGTGTCACATCCAACCGGCCGTTTGACAATATCTGTATTGGCCAGACCGTCACACTGACCTCCTATGGTGGTGTCCTCGGCAATGGGGCGCAATGGGTCTGGTATGCGGGAGGCTGCGGTACAGGTTCACCTGTCGCCATAGGCGTCAGCCAGGTTACGCTGACACCGCAGATTACGACCACCTATTATGTACGTGCGGAAGGCGTTTGCAGCTATTCTGCATGTGATTCCATCACGGTCATCGTCAGCAACGGCCCGCCGTCTGGCCAGCTGACTGTTTCAGGAGCGCCGGCCGTAAGCGCAGCAGGACAGACTGCCACCCTGACTTGTTCAGTCCCGCCGACCGGGGTGACCCGTTACCGGTGGACGACCAACCAGCCCAATGGCGGCAATGTGCTGTTCGATGGTCAGCTGCAGCCTTATGAAACCGCCAGCCCGTCGGTGGATGTTACGTTCATCGGTAGCCAGCAGAATTATGTATTCCATGTCAGAGCACTGAATGCCTGCGGCCAGAGCAAGCGGGCCAATATCAGGGTGCGGGGTACCGTTTCCGCACCGGCTTCGATCCAGGGGCCTGTCGTGGCCTGTGCCAATACAACGGCCACCTATACCTCTGCACCTATTGCTAACACCACGGGATACTTCTGGTCCCTCATCCCGGCATCAGCCGGTACCATTTCGAATAACGGGAACCAAACGGTTTCAGTTACATTTAATCCCGGCTTTACATCGGCACAGCTATGCTGCCACGGCCAGACCACCTTTAATGTAAACGGACCGGACTATTGCATCTCGATAAGCAACAGCACGGCAAGCCCTGGTCAGGTTTCTGGTGAGGAGATGCCTTGCGAAGGATCCACTGAAACCTATTCCATTGCCCCGGTACCAGGTGCCAGTTCGTACAGCTGGTCGACCAATGTCGCGGGGGCGACGGTAGTGAACAATGGTACGTCGGCGGATGTCACATTCCCTCCAAGTGCATTTTCAGGTAACATATGCGTAAGCGCTGAATCGCCATGCGGTTTGAGCAGTGTGGCTTCCTGCCTGGCAATTGTATCCGGATTTATCCCGGTGACCGGAATTCCGACTGGACCGGCTTCGGGCATCTGCGGTGCTACCAATGTGAACTACCAGCTGCCTGGCTCGGGAGCCAATTCATACTTGTGGGCCGTACCAGCTGGGGCGTTGATTACGGGTGGCAATGGCACCAATTCGATAAACATCGATTTCAGCAACACATTTGCCGGCGGCAATATCACCGTGACGGCGCAATATGACTGCGGCAACACCTTAACTTCCCTTGCAGTAACGGGCAGCCCGTCCGTTCCCGTGGTATCGCCAGCCACGCTGTGTGCCGGTTCATCGGAATTGTACCTCGCCACTGCCTCCGGTGCAACGAGCTTCACCTGGTCCGTCACCGGCGGATCGGTATTTTACCAGAATCCACCCACCTACAGTGAGATTGGCATCCAGTGGGGTTCGGCAGGCAATAGTTTTTCAGTGGTAGCGGATAATTCCTGTGGGACCTCGACGGCATACACGCTCAACCAGAATTGCAGGATTGCAGGAGATCCCGCAATGGTGGACGAGCTTTCGGCCAGCATATTCCCGAATCCCACTTCCGGTGCGCTATCGCTCGAGTTCATGAGCAGTAATGATGACGAATTTCATCTCGAGGTAACTGACCTCACGGGCCGCCTCGTACATTCAATGGATATTCATGCGATACCGGGCATTAACCAGGTTAGCATGGATATGTCCGCGGAGGCTACGGGTATGTACCTGTTCAAACTGTCCGACGGCGATGACCGCAGGATCGTAATCCGTGTCGCCGTACAATAAGCATTCCTAACCCTCGTACTAAAGCGCACCGGTTTTCGGGGCGCTTTTTTTTCGGGTGTAAAGATATCTCCGCTATATTTGAGAACGATGCCCGGAAATGTCACCATAAAGGACCTGCGAAAGGTCGTGGCGTTAAGCGAAATGCCCGACGAGCACCTTCAGTGGATCCTGGAGCGCGGTATTTACCGTGAATACAGGGACGGGGATATCATCGTGAATACAGGCGATCCCATCGATATCATGTGGATTATCCTGAATGGGCGAATGGTATTCAAGGTGAACAAGAACGACCGCCCTGCCTTTGAACACATTTTCGAGAATGACCAGGCCACCCAGGGCGTAAGCGGACTCATGCCCTATTCGCGGATGAAAGCCTCCCCCGGCTTCGCCGTCGCGGAAAATAGCCTTCGGATTATCGGGCTTCACAAGGAGCATTTCAGGGAGCTGGAGCGCATGAACCCGGCGTTCATCCAGCGATGCATCGCCATCATGACCGACCGGGCACGGGCATTTGCGACTAAGCAGCTGCAGGAGGAAAAGGTGAGTGCGCTTGGCAAGCTGGCGGCCGGCATTGCCCATGAGATCAATAACCCGGCATCAGCAATCAACCGCTTCGCCGATGAACTAACGAAGCGGCTGCTGATGAATTACGACCTGACGGAAAGGCTGCTCATTGAAGGGGTAAGCGGTAAGCATATAGGTACGCTTCGGGCGATGATAGAGTCCCGGAACAGGAGCCCGGGCAAGCAGGAAAAGCTGGGTATGCAGGAACGGATCGATAAGGAAAATGAGATTGCAGGCTGGCTTGCCGATCATGGGTTCGGTGAATACGCTTATGTTAGTGAAACGTTTGCGGATCAGGGGATGTCTACTGATGATTTCAAGAGCATTCTCCAGGCCTTTGGTGAAAAGGCATTTCCCCCCGTGTTGCTGTGGCTGGAAAACCTGGTCACCTCCCAGCAGACCATCAATGACCTCGGGGAGGCGTCACGCAGGATATCAAAGCTCGTTGGTGCGATAAAGAGCCATGTGCACATGGACCGCACCGGGGACCTTCAGCTGACCAACGTGCAACATGATATCGCCACCACCTTGACATTGCTGGGTCATAAGATCCGGTCCAAAAACATCAAGGTGTCGCATGAGTATGATGAGGCCATCCCCCAGGTGGAAGCGTATATTAGTGAGTTAAACCAGGTATGGACCAACCTTATCGATAATGCAGTGGATGCATTGGATAAAAATGGAGAGATCCGGCTTGTAATGTCCTCAAACGCAAAAGACGTCCATGTACAGGTAATCGATAATGGCCACGGTATACCCGAGGATATCCTGAACCGGATATTCGATCCGTTTTTTACGACTAAAAAGGTCGGCAAGGGTACGGGAATCGGACTAGACCTGGTCAAGCGAATCGTCAAGCATCACCATGGCGATATCAGGGTGCAGTCGAGACCCGGAAATACTGAGTTTTCCATTTGCCTCCCCATCCGGCAGCCTGCAGTCCCGGAAGCGGACAATAAAAC
>JAHEKC010000142.1 GCA_024638565.1 Bacteroidota bacterium | reverse complement strand
ATGGCGCTTTTCCAGAAATAACCCAGGCCTGCAACCATGACAGGAATGCACAAAAGCAGCTGCACCAGGGGCTGCTGAAGAAAATCCGTGCCAGGCACCATATGCAGGAGCAGCGGAACGGTGAATACAAGCGAAAAGTAAAACCGGAGTTCCAGTTTTCCAGGCCCTTTCCCCGCTTCCTTTGGTGGTGCGACCTTGTAGCCCAGCTTGTGGATGCCTGCGACCGCATCGTCCAGGCTTCCGGTATTCACGAATGCCACCTCGCCCGTGGTGAAGTTCACCTGCACCTCCCGCATGCCGCGTTGTTCGAGCATTCGCCGGATGCTCTGCGCACAATGGGCGCATGTCATCCCCTCCACATTCAGTTGGGTAGGCTCTGCCATAACGTATAACCGCAAAAATACTGGTAAAATCCAAGGACGCCGCTGCAGGCGTGCCATGCCTTGTCCGCCTGGCTCCCAGTACCGGAAGAAAAAATTAACTTTGCTGCCCTTAAAAACGGTGATTGTAGCTCAGTCGGTTAGAGCGTCAGATTGTGGATCTGAAGGTCGCGGGTTCGAATCCCGTCTTTCACCCATCCCCGAAGGGGCCGCACCGCAAGGTGAGGCCCTTTTTTGATTGGAGGCGGTGACCGCAACTTGTTGAAGGGAACCGCCGACAAACAAAAACTTCCCGCGAAGCGGTGCCACTGCGGGGATGAGGATCTCCCCCTTTCCGGGATCGCTGCATGCAATCCCGTCTTTCACCCATCCCCGAAGGGGCCGCACCGCAAGGTGAGGCCCTTTTTTGATTGGAGGCGGTGACCGCAACTTGTTGAAGGGAACCGCCGACAAACAAAAACTTCCCGCGAAGCGGTTCCACTGCGGGGATGAGGATCTCCCCCTTTCCGGGATCGCTGCATGCAATCCCGTCTTTCACCCATCCCCGAAGGGGCCGCACCGCAAGGTGAGGCCCTTTTTTGATTGGAGGCGGTGATGGCAGCCGGCCCTCGTTACAGCAGCTGGTTATCGTGATCCGGCCCGATGGGCTATCAGCGCCTGGACCACTTGATGGTACAGCCGATGGCTTTGGTCCTGGGATTGCTAACCGCCTTGCCGTCGAGCAGCTCATTGACGGCATCTTCCACGTACCGCGTGGTCACCGCCGAGGCGTCCCGTGTATTGTTGTCTATGGCTCCGATATACCGGACATAAACGTCTTTTCCTTCCTTTTCAAGTACATAGACATGCGGTGTTCGTGCGGCACCATACTGCCGGGCGTAAAACTGTGTTTCATCCCTCAGGTAGGGAAACGTAAAGCCCTTTTCCTTGGCCCTTTTTACCATCCCGTCAAACGAGTCGCCCGGTTCGATTTTTTCGTCGTTCGGATTTATTGCAATGACAGGATATCCCTTTTCCGCGTATTTCCTGTTCAGCTCGATGATCCGGTCTTCATACGCAACCACGAACGGGCAGTGGTTGCAGCTGAAAATGACAATGAATCCCTTGGCGTCCGTTAAATCCGAAAGGTTAAACATTTTGCCGTCCACGTTTTTGAGCTTGATCGGCTTGGCCTTGTCGCCGATATCATATCCGCCGGAGGGTTTTAACGCGAAAGCAGTAAACCCTAACAAGGTAATCATGGAAAATGCAAAGAGTGTCTTTTTCATAAAGATGCTTGTATGTTAATTTGAAGATGGTTCTTGTTTTTCAATAGTCCGGCTTTTGATTCCCGTAAGCTGCCTGAGCCCTGCGGCATCCAGTTCGCCTTCGTGGAAAGCATAGAGATTTCGTTTCCTGTTTACGACAAGGGTGGCGGGTATTCCGCCGCCCCATTCAGGGCTTACACTGTCGATCCAGGCATTGTAGTCGATGTCATCAAGCAGGACCACGCGTGAACGGATTTTCCGTTTTGTCACGAACGGGATTAAGGTGGTTTGCAGCTGATCAAGGAAATCCAGGCTTACCAGGACCAGTTTTACATTCCGGTCACGGGTTTCATTTTCGAAAGCCAGGAACTCGGGCAGCTCCCTGACACATGGCTTGCACCAGGTGGCCCAGAAGTTAATCACGTAGGTGGTATCATGACTGGCGTCAATCATCGACTGCACATAAGGGAACTTGACCACGGCAACCTGTTGTGCAGGTGCCTGGGATGGGAGCCAACTCAAAGCCAGCAAAAGGCAGCATACTCTCATTGTCCGTACAAATTACGGCAACACAAGTGAATTATGGCTGAATATCGGTTACCGGCATGGTCATATGAGTGCGCTGATTCATAGGTCCATGGCGAAATGATGACTGGAGATCCGGAATCCCATTTTCAGGTAGAACCGGTGGGCATCAAACCGCTGTACCCCGGAATCCAGGTGTATCATGTCACATGATTGTGCCCTGCCCTGCCGGCACAACCAGTCCACCATTTGCCTGCCGTATTGGCGTGACCTTTCCGCCGGAAGGGTAACCAGGTCATCCACGTACAGCACCTTGCCGTGTGCCAGCATCATGTGGTAACGATATCCGGCCACGCAGACAGCCATTTCCGCATCCGGAATGAATGCCAGGCAATAGCCTTCCCCCATCATCCTGCGAACCAGCGGCAGGAATTCATCGCGGCCAACCTGGGGGCGGAGGACCCCCATGGCTTCCCGGCAGGAAAGGATTTCATCGTCTGATTGTGCCTGTATAATGGATTGCATACCCGGTGTCCGGGCGCCAGGACCCGGAAGGAGGGTCAAATAAAAACAAAAGCGGGCTCCTGAGGAAGTACGCCCGCTTTCTTTTTAGAAAAGCACTAAACCTAAACTGATATTATAACAACCTTCACGGAAGAATGTTTTACCGGTTTTGCCACGAACGGGTAAATGCCGGGATTTATCGATTATAGGGCAGGAATTCCGGTTATTTCAGGATGAAATCATGCTTTTGCATGATGATGGTGATGCCGAATTCAACGGTGGCAAGCAGGTTCAGGAAAAGGATCCGAATGTGCGGAAAAGGCAATCGGCCGCGATGGCCAGTGCGAAAAACAGGAGGGCCACGATGAGCACCCCTTTATGCACCACCTGGAAGAGCATCTGTTCATATTGCTCTTCCGGGGCGCCATCCGCCTTGATGGCCCGGCGGCTTGCTGCGTGTTTCGTTTTCATGCGAGGGACCGTCCGGCCTGCCCGCCGTTTTCAGCGGAAAACAACGGGCCTGGGGATCGGCTGGCTAATAGTTCCCGGGTACTATAAAGATGCTTCGGGCTGCCAAAACGCTGCCCGGCGCTTAAAAATCAAAGCGCATTCCCACGCCAATGCCCACGGTCGTGTATTTCTGGCGTAATGGATGTGATTTTTTTGTGATCGAAAGGAGGTGGGTTCTGAACGATGGTTCCACCAGGAAGGTGACCTTGGGGTAAATCTTGTAAGCCAGGCCCATGGATGCCGTCGCCTGCAGTCCGGAGGAAGACTTGAACGGGGATATATTCCTGTCGTCGAGCAGCAGCATATGAATGGAATCCGGCGCTATGATCATGCCTGACGACCGTGTCATGATGTTAAGCGAGACACCGGCCGTGGCATAAAGGTCTATTTTCTTCGTTTGCAGGCTGTAGCCGGCTGCCACCGGGATATTGATGAACGTGTAGGTGTTCCGGTTCCTGTGCTGGAATTCATTGTAGGTATAGCTGAACCCGGTATCCACGAGGGTATAGGATTGTATCGTGTTGAAGGGATCCAGGATAAACCCTTTTGACAGCGTATCCAGCAGCACCTGGGAAATATAGCCGTCCGTAATCTCCACGCGAAGCCTTTCATGGATTCGGGCATATTGCACCCCGGCCCGCAGGAAAAACTTACTGAAGCGTGCATGCAGGTACAGGCTCATGCTGTGCGCGCTGTGATGGCGTTCGCTGGCATCGCGAATATCACGGTAGTGTGCGTGATCCGGGGTCCCGGACAGGGACTTGAACGGTACCTCGGGAGCCAGCAGGAATTCAATGCTGAACCTGCTTGTCCCGGCACCGGGTGCTTCCTCTTCGCCTTCCGGCAATGGCAAGGCAGTTGGCGGTCTGTCAGCAGGCTGCTCCATCGGTGACCAGGAATTCCACGTGGCAACCAGTGTACCCGGCAGCATGGCAAGCAGGGGGAGGATGTCCGGTTGCCGGATCACCGTTTCCGGTTCATCACGTTCTTCGCTGACCGGCGCCTGCCACGATGCCGTAATGGCCGTCTGCGTGGCGGAGGATTCTTCAC
>JAHEKC010000065.1 GCA_024638565.1 Bacteroidota bacterium | reverse complement strand
CCCTCACCGACGTCTCCCACCAGCCCTTGAGGAACCACATCCCCGCATAAATGATGGCCGCATCCGCAAGGGGCATGAAGATCTGCCGGATGAACCTTGCCGCGATGGCCGCACCCGCGCGAAGCCAAATGGCAAAATTGATCAGCGCGGAGAACAGCCGGGCATTTTTGTTCGTGTAATGTTTGAACGCGAAGATCATCATGGCCTTGTAGAAGACAATTACGTAGTTGACACTTCGCTTTTTGGTACTCTCGCCTTTGTAGTGGATGATCCGCGCATCGGCGAGATAGTAGTTCTTAAAGCCGGCTTGCAGGATCCGGTAGGACAGGTCGATATCCTCCCCGTACATGAAAAACGTTTCGTCAAGAAGGCCTGCCTTATCAAGCACCTCCCGCCTGACCGTCATGCATGCGCCCGACAACACTTCCACCTCGTGGTTGCTGCGACGGTCGAGATAACCCAGGTGATACTTCCCGAATATGCGGGATCGCGGGAACAGGGCCGACAGCCCGAATACCTTGTAAAACGCAACCGCAGGTGTGGGCAGGCCGCGCTTGGACTCGGGCAGGAATTTGCCCTTCCCGTCAATCATATGCACACCCACGCCGCCCGCATCCGGATGGGCGTCCATGAAGGTCACCACTTTCCTGAAGGTATCTTCCTCCACCACGGTATCCGGGTTGAGCAGCATGACGTACCTGCCGGAGGAAGCACGGATACCCTGGTTGTTGGCCTTTGAAAATCCAAGATTCCCGTCGTTGGCAATAAGACGGATACCCGGAAACTTCTCACGGACCATCGACACGGAACCGTCGACGGAATTGTTATCCACCACGATCACCTCGCCTTCCATCCCCGCCAGTGCCTTCCGGACGGAATTCAGGCACTGTTCCAGGAAGTACCGGACGTTGTAATTGACAATAATGATGCTGAGCTGCATTCCCAGGTATAGCCGGGCCCGGCCGGGGTTACTTCACCAGCGGGTGGTCATAGGGTGTACGATTCACGATGGAACGTCCGAGGGTCACCTCATCGGCATACTCCAGCTCGCCGCCGATGGCAATACCGCGGGCAATCACGGAAAAGCGTACCCCCAGTTCCCGGAGCTTCTTGAACAGGTAATACACGGTGGTATCTCCTTCCATTGTCGCCGGCAGCGCCATGATCACCTCCTTCACACGCCCTGCCGCAACCTTATCAACGAGGCTTTGCACGTTTAATTGCGAGGGCGATATGCCCTCCATGGGGTTGATGATCCCTCCCAGCACATGAAACAGGCCACGATACTGGCCTGTGTTTTCGATGGCGATAACATCACGGATATCCTCCACCACGCAAACCAGCGACGCATCACGCCTGGTATCGGCACAGATTCCGCAAGTACTTTGATCGGAAATATTATGGCATTTCACGCAGTAGCCGATCTCCTTCCTCAGCCGGATCACGGCCTGTCCGAACCGTTCTGCATCTTCCGCGGGCCGCTTGAGTACGGCCAGCACCATTCGCAGTGCCGTCCGCCGCCCGATGCCGGGCAGCCGGGCGAATGCATCAACGGCCTCCTCGAATACCTTCGATTGGTACTGTTTCATTACCGTTCAAAGTTAAAGTTTTGTTTGCATCTGCAGAAACTCCCACGTGGCTCCATGCACCGGCGTGGTGTTCAAAACAATTGCCGGGCGGGAGGCGGCAGTCCGGCTCCCGGCGTTTTCTTTGTCACACATGTCACCCCTTTTCATCCTGTTGTTCATATGCACGTATTTTATCGTGCTGCTGGGCACGGCCTGGGCAACCTCCCGGGGCGCCGACAATGCTTCCTTTTTCGTGGGCGGACGCCAGTCGAACTGGATGGTGGTCGCATTCGGCATGATAGGCGCTTCCCTGTCCGGCATCACCTTTATATCCATACCGGGCTGGGTGGCCAGCAGCGAATTTGCATACATGCAGATGGTCTTCGGGTACGTGGCGGGTTATATTGTCATCGCATACGTACTCATGCCGGTATACTATAAACTTAACGTCACTTCCATCTACACATACCTTGAGCGCCGTTTCGGCAAATGGTCGTACAAGACGGGCGCCCTTTTCTTCCTGCTCTCCCGGGTTACGGGGGCTTCCATCCGGCTATTGCTGGTGGCCAGTGTGCTTCAATACTGCATGTTCGATGCCTGGGGCGTTCCATTCGAGGCCACGGTTATGGTATCCATCATGCTCATCTGGCTGTATACTTACCGTGGCGGCATCAAGACGATCATATGGACGGACACGCTGCAAACCTTCTTTATGCTGCTGTCATTGGCGGTGACCATCTGGCTTTTGAACGAAAGGCTGGATGATGGCCGCGACCTGGCGGCATCGGTCAGGGACAGCGGCTATGCCCGGGTGTTCTTTTTCGATGACTTTATGAAGAGCAACCACTTTATCAAACAGTTCATCGGCGGCATGTTCATTGCCATCGGCATGACCGGGCTGGACCAGGACATGATGCAGAAGAACCTGAGCTGCCGCAACATCCGGGAAGCCCAGTGGAATATGATGTCTTTTACGGGTATCCTCGTCGTTGTGAACCTCTTTTTTCTTTCCCTGGGCGCGCTTTTATACACGTTTGCAGGTGCCAACGGCATTTCAGTCCCGGTGGTGGATGGTTCCGCACGCACGGACCTGCTGTTCGCGGAGATCGCCCTCAACAGCGACCTGGGACTGGCGGTCGGCATCCTGTTCCTGCTAGGGCTTATTGCAGCGGCCTATTCCAGTGCAGACAGCGCGCTGACCTCCCTCACCACATCATTCAGTGTGGACTTCCTTGACCTGGAGAAAAAACCGGAAGCACAACGGGAAGTTATCCGCAAGCGTACGCATATATGGATGTCAGGCGTCCTTTTCGTCGTCATCCTGCTATTGCATTACACGATGACCCGTAACGCAATCGGGATGCTGATCTATTATGCGGGCTTTACCTATGGCCCGCTGATCGGACTGTTTTTCTTCGGGTTACTTACCAGGAAGCCCCTCCGGGACCATCTTGCCCCCGTGGTATGCATCGTGGCCCCGCTGTTGACCGCGCTGTTGCAGTCGCCGGGACACAGCTGGTTCGGAAATTACCAATGGGGTCCCGAGCTGATCCTCGTGAATGCACTGCTCACGTTTACGGGCCTTTGGACCATCAGTGGAAAGCGGGTGAAATGATTCAGCCGTTTTTCCCAAGGATCATGGTCGCCAGCTTGTCCACATCCGCATTAATGCCGTCAACCGTGATGCCGGCCCGGCGGTAAAACGGCTCGCGTACGGAAAGCAGCTTCACAATCTCCTCTTCCAGCCTGTCCCCGGGAATACCTGCCAGCACCGGCCGCCTGGTACGCGCATCGGCAAGCCGGCGGGCCAGCGCGGCAGCCGGCATCCTGATGTAGACCGTCATGCCCGTATCGTTCATCAGGGTCATGTGATCGAAGTAACAGGGTGTGCCGCCACCGGTAGCCACCACGGCATCCTTCAACCCGGCCACGGCGTTAAGCGCCCTGTGCTCCTGTTCCCTGAAAAACTCCTCCCCGTGCCGGTCGAAAAGTTCCTGTACGGCCATGCCCGTGCGGCTTTCGATTTCACTGTCCAGATCGACGAAGGTGAAGCCCAGCTTGCGGGACAGCTTTTGCCCGATGGTTGACTTGCCGCTTCCCATGAAGCCGATGAGGTAAATGAGCAATGCGTTGTGCTTATGTTATCTAGAATCGATGCACTGATAATTGCCGACTTTTATAAATCTGCTTTTTCAACACCTCAACACTTCAGCATCATCACCGCACCGGGAACTTCATCTTGTAGTCCACATCCACCTTGCCTTTAGAAATATCGGCAAGCTTACCCTTCAGCAGCCGTTTCTTGAACGGGGTCAGCCGGTCCGTAAACAGCACTCCTTCAATATGGTCGTATTCGTGGAGGATGATACGTGCCGCGATCCCGGTAAAAATCTTTTCCTGCTCATTCCATTCAGCATCGTAGTAGCGCACGCGGATCTGTTTGGGCCGCGCGACATCCTCCCGGATACCGGGGATGCTGAGGCAGCCCTCGTTGAAGGTCCACTCATCTTCGGATTCTTCCAGTATCTCGGGATTGATGAATACCTCCCTGAATCCAGCAAGCGAAGGCTCCTCCTTCGAATAGCCCTTGCCGTCGGTAATAAAGAGGCGTATGCTCCGGCTGACCTGCGGGGCCGCGAGGCCCACCCCCTGCGATGCCTCGAGGGTCGCATACATATCGTCGATCAGCCGCCCGAGGTCCTTGTAATCCTGCCCGATTTCTGCCCCCCGCTTTTTAAGCACGGGTGAGCCGTAAGCCACAATCGGGTATACCGTCCCTTCTTTCTTTTCCACGGTTCAGTGTATTGCTGTTTATGATTTGCGATTCCGGCTTTCCAGGTACGACTGCAGGATGAGCGTGGCGCTGACCAGGTCAACCAGGCCCTTGTCCCGCCGTCCGCTCTTCTTTACCCCTGACTCCACAAGGGACCGTGCGGCGATCTTTGAGGTAAACCGCTCATCCATACGATCTACCGGCAGTCCGAAAGTTGATTCCAGGCTTTTGACCAGGGCCGCCAGTTGCGGACCGGGACCGGAAGCACTGTTGTCCATTCGCCTGGGCTCACCCAGGACGAAGCGTTCCACTTCGTGATGCTTAAGGTACTGTGCCATGTAATCCATCAGCTCAATGGTAGCCACCGAGGCCAGGCCCGTGGCGATAAGTTGTTCCGGATCAGTGATTGCCAATCCCGTACGCTTGAGGCCGTAATCGATGGCCATGATCCGTTTCATCAGCCTGCAAAATTAGTCAATGACCCGCAGAAGCCGCGGCAACAGCCCTTTCCAGGTGCTTCCGGGCAACCCGTTACCTTTGCGTCCAGATTCGGACCACTATGAAAGAGATCATCGGGCAGGCCTGGGATAACCGCGACCTGCTAAAGGAAAAAGAGACCCGCGAAACCATAAAAAAGGTCATTAGTGAACTGGACCGCGGCAACCTTCGGGTGGCGGAGCCCGTAGGCGATTCCTGGGTCGTCCATGAATGGATCAAGAAGGCCGTCCTGCTGTACTTTCCCATTATGGAAATGGAAGTGATCGAATGCGGGCCGTTCGAATACCATGACAAGATACCCCTGAAGCGCCATTACCGTGAACTTGGTGTTCGGGTGGTACCCAATGCCGTCGCCCGGCACGGTGCCTTTATAGCAAAAGGCGTTATCATGATGCCTTCGTATGTCAACATAGGGGCATATGTGGATTCGGGGACCATGGTCGATACCTGGGCCACCGTGGGTTCCTGTGCGCAAGTAGGAAAGAATGTGCATCTGAGCGGTGGCGTGGGAATCGGGGGTGTATTGGAACCGGTGCAGGCGGCCCCGGTCATCATCGAGGACGGCTGCTTTATAGGATCCCGTTGCATTGTGGTGGAAGGGGTTCATGTGGGTCGGGAAGCCGTGTTGGGCGCGGGTGTAGTGCTTACCCGGTCCACCCGCATCATTGACGTCACCGGCACTAAGCCGGCCGAGATGAAAGGGCGTGTGCCCGAACGGGCGGTGATCATACCGGGCAGCTACCAAAAGAAGTTCAATGCGGGCACCTGGTCCGTTCCATGCGCCCTGATGATCGGAAAGCGAAAAGCCTCCACGGACCTGAAGACTTCGCTTAACGAGGTGCTTCGGGAACATAGTGTGGCGGTATAATAAAGTGGCAGTGGCAGTATCTGTGGCAGTCAAGCCGACTGATCCGGGAACAAAACAGCACAACCAAAACGTAGCGTGAAATTCCTGGTCATCCAAACCGCCTTTCCCGGCGACGTGATCCTGGCTACCGCCGTGGTGGAGAAGCTGCGGAAGTTCTACCCGGAGGCGCGCATCGACTTCCTGCTGCGAAAGGGCAATGAATCGCTGCTTCAGGGCCACCCGTACATTAATAAGGTGCACCCCTGGGACAAGCGGCACAAATTTATTTCTGCATTCAGTATAATACGGTGCATCCGTCGTGAAAAATATGATCACGTCTTTAACCTGCAGCGCTTCTTTACCTCCGGCCTGATGACGGTTTTGTCGGGTGCCAGGCATAAAACCGGTTTTTCGAAAAATCCGCTTTCCCTGTTCTATCAGCAGAGCGTGCCGCACCATCATCAGCGCGGTATTCACGAAACAGATCGCAACCTGGCATTGGTGCAGCCGCTGACCGATGGCAGCCGGACCCCGCCCAGGCTCTACCCTGCCGATGACGACCGGGCCTTCATCAGCCGGTACCGGGAACGCCCTTATGTCTGTATGGCGCCGGCCAGCGTATGGTTTACCAAACGGCTGCCGGCCCACAAGTGGGTATCGATGATACGCGGCATCCTGGCCGGCATACCCGTGTACCTGATCGGCGGGCCCGGCGATGCGCCGCTAGCGGAGGAAATAAGGAATAAGGCCGGGCATGCGGACGTGGTGAACCTGTGCGGCAAGCTGAGCTGGCTTCAGACGGCCGCACTGATGGAGGGCGCCCGGATGAACTACGTAAATGACTCCGCGCCGTTGCATGTCGCCTCCGCCATGAATGCGCCGGTAACGGCATTCTTCTGTTCAACCATTCCTGATTTCGGCTTCGGACCTTTGTCAGGGAAATCGGTGGTTATACAGACAAAGGAGAATCTGCGTTGCCGCCCCTGCGGGTTGCATGGCCGCAACGCCTGCCCGGAGGGACACTTCCGGTGCGCGGAGTCCATCGAGATTTCAGGTTCCGCATCACAGCCTGGCGGGCGACAGGCAAAAAAGAATCCATGATATGAACAAAGGTACCAACCGGTCCATGGAGCTGCTGCAAACAGAAGTCAGGAACAGCCTGGAAGCGCTGAAGGGCGGTGGCGTGATCCTGTACCCCACCGATACCATCTGGGGGCTCGGATGCGACGCCACCAACCCGGAGGCCGTTGGGCGCATCAGCGCGATCAAGGGCCGGGAAAGCAAGGTCCCTTTTGTGGTGCTCATCCAGGATGCAAACCTCCTGGGCAAATACGTTAAAGCGGTGCCCGACGTCGCCTGGGACCTCGTGGATTATGCAGAGAACCCGCTCACCATCGTCTACCCGGGAGGGGTCAACGTGGCACCTCATGTTCTCGGCGAGGGTGGCACGCTGGCCATTCGCGTAACCCGGCACCGCTTCTGCCAATCGCTGTTGCATCGGCTGGGCCGGCCACTGGTAAGCACTTCTGCAAACGCTAGCGGGGAGAAGTCACCTGTTACGTTTGTCGATGTCCCGCAATCCATCCGTTCACAAGTCGATTATGTGGTAAATTTACCCGCTGAGCGGGCGCGCACGGGCAGGCCATCCGCCATCATCAGCCTGGGTTTAAGCGGCGAAATCAGGTTCCTGAGAAAGTAAGTTTCCATTTTTACAGCCATGACCAAGATCCTTTTGCAGGAAACCACCGCGTTTCATCCCGTGCTTGCCGTGGCGGGCAGGGTCGCGACGGCGGAGCGGGTACCCGTCTATGCCATCGGCGGGTATGTCAGGGACCTGCTCATGGGACGGCCCAGCAAGGATATCGATTTCGTGACGCTGGGAGATGGCATAGCAATGGCACGGAAAGTGGCTGCCCAGATGGAAGACCGGCCCGAGGTGATCGTATACAAGAACTTCGGTACTGCCATGTTCCGCACCGGAGATGTGCAGGTGGAATTCGTGGGGGCACGCCGAGAGTCGTACCGGAGCCAGTCCCGAAAGCCCGCAGTCAGCCCCGGGACGCTGGAAGACGACCAGAAGCGCCGTGACTTTACGATCAATGCGCTGGCCATCGACCTTTCCGAGGATCATTTCGGGGAGCTGGTGGATCCGTTCAACGGGATGCATGACCTGGACCAGCGCACCATCCGTACACCCCAGGATCCTGATATCACCTACCAGGACGACCCGTTGCGCATGTTGCGCGCCATCCGGTTTGCCACCCAATTGCATTTTAACATTGAAAAGGCTTCGCTCGATTCCATCAGGCGCTGCCGCGATCGCATAGGCATCGTGTCCACCGAACGTGTTTCAGAGGAACTCAACAAGATCATCAGTGCCCCGCGGCCTTCTGAAGGATTTCGCCTGCTGTTCGACACTGGCCTGCTGAAGCTGATCTTACCGCAACTTGCAGCACTGCAGGGAGTCCAGTACATGGACGGCAAGGGACACAAGGACAACTTCTACCATACACTGAAAGTACTCGACAACGTGGCATCGGTATCTGACAATCTCTGGCTTCGCTGGGCAGCGCTGCTGCACGACATAGCCAAACCCGCCACACAGCGCTACGATAAGGATGCAGGCTGGACCTTTCACGGGCATGAGGACAAGGGTGCCCGAATGGTGCCCGGCATCTTCCGCAGGCTTAAGCTGCCCCTGAATGAAAAAATGCGGTATGTACAGAAGCTGGTGCAGCTGCACCTCCGGCCTATCGTACTGGCGCAGGAAATCGTGACGGATTCCGCCATCAGGAGGCTGTTGTTCGACGCAGGCGAGCAGGTGGACGACCTGATGATGTTGTGCGAAGCTGACATCACATCAAAAAACGAGGAGAAAGTACGCAGGTACCGTAAGAACTTCGAGCTCGTACGCAGGAAACTGTCAGAGGTGGAGGAAAAAGACCGGATACGGAACTGGCAGCCGCCCGTTACCGGCGAGCTTATTATGGAAACCTTTGGCCTCAAACCCAGCCGTGAAGTGGGCATCATCAAGACTGCCATCCGGGAGGCGATCCTGGATGGCGTGATTCCAAATAATTACGACGAGGCCTACCGGTTCATGCTGGAGAAAGGACGAGAGCTGGGGCTGCACCCGGTTTCCTGATGTGATCATTTGTTATATTTGTTCGGATAAACCACTATGACAGTATACAAGTTTAAAGTTTCGTTTGAGGATTACGACGACGTGGTCCGTGAAATCGATATCCTTTCCGACCAGTCATTCATGGATCTGCATCATTGTATCCTCAGATCCGTAAAGTTTGTGGCGGATGCAGGCGCTTCCTTTTTTATGAGTAACGACCGGTGGGTTAAAGGTCATGAGATAGCACTTGACAAGCCGCTCAAGCCGAACGGCGAACAGGTCACGCGTATGCAGGATGCCTTGCTGCGCGACTACATCATCGATCCGCACCAGAAGATCTTTTACCTTTTCGACTTTGTGGCACAGTGGAACTTCCATGTCGAACTGGTCCGGATCCTCCCCTCGTCCGACCTGTCGGTACAATACCCGGTCTGCATGAAAAGCACCGGTGTACCGCCCAAGCAGAAAACCGATCCACCCGTACCGAAGGGCGTCACACCCAAAGCCGGGGAAACGGAAGATGCCCGCACCCTGCCGGACGATGAGGCAGGAAAGAAAGGCGGGTAAGCCCCGTCCAAATTCCAATTTCAGTTGAGCGCGAAGTACCTGGTTGTCCTTGCAGGCCCGACCGCCTCGGGCAAGACCGCCTGGTGCATCGAGCTGGCACGCCATTTCAATACGGAAATCATTTCAGCCGACTCCAGGCAGTTTTACCGGGAAATGAATATCGGTACCGCCAAACCGGATGCTGAACAGCGGTCCGCCATCCCGCACCACTTCGTGAATTCACTGCCGGTCACCACGACTTATAATGCGGGCATATATGAAAAGGAATGCCTGGCACTGGCCGACCGGCTTTTCAGGAAACATGACCTGCTGATTATGTGCGGTGGCTCCGGTCTCTATATCGACGCGGTATTGAACGGCATGGACGACCTGCCCGCGGCCGACCCGGAATTAAGACGGGAACTTAAAACCAGGTCCCTGGATTCACTGCTCCGCCAGCTGGCGGAACTGGACCCGGTTTACTGCAGGTCGGCCGACCTCGAAAACCCCCAGCGTGTCATCAGGGCACTCGAGGTATGCCTGATAACCGGCAAGCCATTCTCAGACCAACGGCGTGCCATGCCGGCGGTGAGAACCTTCAGACACATTCTTGCAGGTATTGACACCGACCGGGAAACACTGTACCGGCGAATCGACCGGCGGGTGGACCAGATGATGGAGGCCGACCTGCTGGAAGAGGTTCGCGCCCTCTCTTCCCACCGGCACAGGGAGGCGCTGCAGACCATCGGCTACCGTGAACTGTTCAGGCACCTCGACGGTGAAATGACGCTGGAAACAGCTGTTGAACTGGTGAAAAAGAACACGCGCCACTATGCCAAGCGACAATTGACCTGGTGGCGCAGAAACAAAGAGATTCGGTGGTTTAAACCACACGAATACAATCTTTTATTGGAGTTCATTGAAAGAGGCACCTCAATTGCTCATGCCTGAAAGGGCCGCGAATGTGCTTATCCGGGTACTGATATGACAAGAATCTGAGTCTCAGCTGACAGGAACGAAAGAATATCATCCTTTCGTATGAAATTAACAATTTCGTTTTTTTATTAACAACAAGGGTATTACTTTTATGCCCCCATTGGATTTCGACTGACCCGAAATCATTTTTTGACTTAACCTATTCCTGAAACGCAAATGGATAAATTAGTCGACAACTCATCACCGAACGGACCTACCAACGAAGCCAAAGTCAGAAACAGCCCCCTCCTCAAGGGGATCATGCAGGTTCTTTTTATCATCGCGCTGATCCTGCTCGTGTTCGCTGTCAAGTTCAAGGGCTGACCTTAAAGGACCTGGCTTACCTATTTTTCTGAACCATACAATAATATTCCGCGTACGGCGGTTAAGTCTATATTTGCGGCCATGAACCCCAGTTTTCGTTCCGGCGCGGGCTTGCTGTTGCTGGTTTGCCTGCTTTTCTCCTCCTGCTCAAGGCTGAACCGGCTCATGAAAAGTACTGATCATGAGGTTAAATACGAAGCCGCCCTTGATTATTACGATCAGAAAAAATACTACCATGCGCTGCAGCTGCTCGAGGAACTGATTACCATATACCGGGGCAGCAGCAAGGCTGAGGAGGTCTATTATTATTATGCCATGTCTTATTATGGCACGCGAGAATTCCTGACCGCAGCCTTCCACCTGAATAATTTTGCCAAGACATTTCCCAGGTCCAAGCATGCGGAGGAGGCCCAGTACCTGAATGCGTACTGCTACTACCTGGACTCCCCCATCCCGTCGCTGGACCAAAAAAGCACATTGGAGGCCATCCGGCAGCTGCAGCTGTTCATCAACAAGCATCCCAAAAGCGAACGGGTGGCCGATGGCAATAAGCTCATCGACGAATTAAGGTTTAAGCTGGAAACCAAAGCCTTCAACAGGGCACGGCTGTACTACCGGATGAGTGATTACCAGGCCGCCTCCATCGCTTTTGAAAATGTTATTGATGCGTTCCCGTCCACTACATATAAAGAGGAGTGCCTTTACCTGGCCGTCAAGGCCGCATATGAATATGCGGAGAACAGCATCGAATCCAGGCGTGCAGAACGTTACCGACTGGCTATGGAACAATACTATAAGCTGATCGAGGCGTTTCCCAAAAGCGAGTACCTGCAGGAGGCTGAACAGATCTTTCTGAAAGCCACCGAAAAAGCCAGTGATGGTGAAGTCGAAAAATCTGTAACTTTGCGCCGCTGATGGCGTGAAGTTGCCCCAGCTTTATTTTCAAAGTATTTAAATTCAATAGGTTATATAAAAGCTCCCATTAAAGGGTTCATCGCATATGTCGTATAAAAACGCAGCCATCACCACGATCACCAGGGACCTGCTGGAATTCGAGGATAAGACAGGCAACCTCTATGAAACCATTGTCGTCATTTCCAAGCGGGCCAACCACATTTCCGCCGAAATGAAGGAAGAACTCAACAACAAGCTCTCCGAATTCGCCTCGTCAACCGACAACCTTGAAGAAGTTTTCGAGAACAGGGAGCAGATTGAAATCTCCAAGTTTTATGAAAGGCTTCCCAAGCCATCGCTGATCGCCATCCAGGAACTGCTGGATGACAAGATCTACTTCCGCAACCCGGCGAAGGATCCGTCCCCTTCTTCATAAGCCATGCAGCTTCGCGGCAGGAAAATATTGCTTGGCATTACAGGCAGCATTGCCGCGTACAAAACCCCTGACCTCGTCAGGCTTTTCATCAAGGAAGGCGCGGAAGTCCGTGTGGTGATGACGCCCGCCTCACGGGAATTCGTCACCCCGCTCTCCCTCTCCACGGTTTCCCGAAATCCCGTCGAGTCCGCATTTGTGCGCGATGACGACCAGTGGGTCAATCACGTGGAGCTGGGCACATGGGCCGACCTCTTCCTGGTGGCCCCTGTCACGGCCAATACCATGGCGCGGCTCGCCACCGGAATATGTGACTCCCTGCTGGCGGCCGTATACCTGTCAGCCCGTTGCCCGGTCATGATGGCACCGGCCATGGACCTGGATATGTACAGGCACACTTCCACCAGGCAAAATATCAAAACCCTTGCCGGCCATGGCGTGGAATTCATCGGTCCCGCCACCGGCGACCTGGCCAGCGGCTTGTCAGGGGAAGGACGCATGGAAGAGCCGGAAGTCATCTTTGCCCATGTGCTGGGATTCTTTGCCGGCAAAAGTGACTTCCTGGGCAGGAAGGTGCTGGTGACCGCAGGTCCCACACGCGAGGCCATCGACCCGGTACGGTTTATCAGCAACCATTCATCAGGAAAGATGGGTTATGCGCTGGCGGAGGCTTTTCGCATGAGAGGTGCGGATGTGACACTGGTCAGCGGACCCACGGGACTGACACCGCCGGGCGGTGTGAAGACCATTGCGGTAGAGTCCGCCGGCCAGATGCACAAGGCCTGTATGAAGGCCTTTCCGGGCATTGATGTCACCGTGATGGCCGCTGCCGTGGCCGACTATACCCCTGCAAAGGCCGCACGAAATAAAATAAAGAAGGACGCCGGCGATACGCCGGCCCTTGCCCTTAAGCCTACCGAGGATATCCTTGCAACGATGGGCCGCGAAAAGAAAAGCGGCCAGGTCCTGGTGGGCTTTGCCCTTGAGACCACAGACGAAGTGGCCAATGCCCGTAAGAAGCTGCGTAATAAAAACCTCGATTTCATCGTTCTCAATTCCCTGCGCGACCAGGGCGCAGGCTTTCACAGCGACACCAACAAAATCACTATAATTGAAAAGGGGAAAAAACCGAAAAGATTCCCGCTCAAGCGCAAGGCCGACGTGGCAAATGACATCCTCGATTCCATCAGCCGACTGATATGAGAAGACGAACCATCCTGCTGCTTTTGATGATTCCCCTGCTGTATAAGGCCAGCGGGCAGGAACTTCAGAGCCAGATCAGCATCCTGACGCCAAAAATCCAGCAAACGGAGCGGCGCATCTTCAATACCCTTCAGACATCAATCATCGAATTCATGAATAACACCAAGTGGTCGGGTGATGAATTCCAGAACCAGGAACGGATCGAATGCAGTATCCAGATCACGATCGATGAACGCCCCTCCAACGACGAATTCAAGGGCAGTATCCAGATCCAGGCCAGCAGACCCGTTTATAACAGCTCCTACTCCACCCCGCTGTTCACTTACAAGGATAATAATTTCAACTTCCGGTACCTGGAATACCAACCCATCGAATTCAACGAGTCGGGAAGCAATCCCAACCTTTCTGCGGTGCTGGCATTCTACGCCTATATCGTACTGGGAATCGATTATGACTCGTTCTCGCTGCTGGGTGGAAGTGTATATTTCCAGAAAGCGCAGAACATCGTCGCCAACATGCAAAATGCCCGTGAAGGCGGATGGAAAGCCTTCGAAAGCACACGCAACAGGTACTGGCTGGCAGAGCAGTACAACAACCCTGTCTACCGGCCCGTCCGCGAGCTTTATTACAACTACCATCGCAAGGGGCTGGACCGCATGACGGACGACAAGGAAACCGCCATCAGCACCATTGTGGAAAGCATCGAGGGACTAAAAAAGGTCCATAATGAAAAGCCCCTTTCATTCCTGATGCAGACTTTGTTCGATGCCAAGGCGGATGAGGTGGTAAACATCATGTCCGGGGCATTTCCGCAGCAGAAGCAGCTGATGGTTCAGCTCCTGGGGCAAATCAACCCGCCCAACATGTCCAAGTACCAGGAGATCCTCAAGAACTGACGGCTTCCCTTCCTGGTTTTCCCCATCTATTCGGATCACCCCGCCCGCCTGCGGCGTATGGGCAGGCAGGTACCGGTTCATCGATCACGACTCAAAACAAATACCTAATGCATAACGCGTAATGCATAATGTTTAAGGAGCCACGATTGCCCATGCCTCTACATTCGCCCTGGAATGTTCAATATTCAACACTCAACGCTCAATGCTCAAGAGAGTCGACAATTTCAGGTTGACTTCCAGCCTCAAACGAACCCGGATCTCCCCGCCCGCCTGCAACGTTCGGGCAGGCGGTTCGCGATTGACGATTTCATCCATATTCCTATTTTTGAACGACTCCCATGCTGACCAGCCTGACCATCAAGAATTACATACTGATTAACGACCTGAAGGTCGGCTTTGGAACGGGCATGTCAGTGATTACCGGTGAGACCGGCGCCGGGAAGTCCATCCTGCTGGGTGCACTGGGCCTGGTAACAGGTAGCAGGGCCGATTCCGCCGCACTGCTGGACAAGTCACAGAAGTGCATCGTCGAAGCAGAATTTGATATCAGGGGCTATGATACAGGCTCCTATTTCGAACGGCATAACCTGGACCGGGAGCCGCAAACCCTGCTGAGAAGGGAAATCAACCCTGCCGGCAAGAGCAGGGCTTTCGTGAATGACACACCCGTGACGCTTGCCGTCATGAAAGAGCTGGGCAGCATCCTGGTCGATGTCCACTCCCAGCACGAAACACTTACCCTCGGCCACTCCGCCTTTCAGCTTTCATTGCTAGACCTTTATGCCGGTCATACCGAACGGGTAGCCAAATTTGAACATGCATATGATGTGTATACGCAGGTGTCTTCCGAACTGGAGCGCCTCCGGTCAGCACGGGAAAAAGAAAAACAAGATGCAGATTACCTGCAATTCCAGTATGATGAGCTGTCGACCGCATCCCTCACCCCCGGTGAACAGGAAAAGTTGGAGGAGCAGCTGCGTATACTCGAACATGCCGCTGAGATAAAAAGCGGGCTGCAGGAAACCGGCAACCTGCTCGACGGTCCGGAATCGGGCATCACAGACCAGGTACGCCAGGCCGCGGAACGTCTGCTGACGCTTGCGCAGTACCACGGGGAGCTAAGCGAGCTGGCCGGACGCCTGAAATCAGCCTCCATAGAATTGCAGGACATCGCCGGTGACCTTTCTCATATCGACGACAGTATACAACACGAGCCCGGGCAGGCCGAGGTTGCGGGTACAAGGCTGGACGAGATTATCCGGCTGCAGCAGAAGCACCGGCTCGAATCGGTCGATGCCCTGATCGAACTCCGGGACAGCCTTCACGAGAAGCTTGACCGGGTCGCGAACAACGAAGACATTGAATTGCTGAAACACTCCCTGGAAGAAAAGCGTTCCGTTCTTGCCACCGAATCGGGCATGATCAGGAAAGGCCGCCTGGCGGCAGCCGCAAAGATCGGGCAGGAAACGGGCAAGCTGCTTGCCGACACAGGAATTCCGCATGGCAGGCTGAAGATCGAGGTGAAGCCGCTTCCCGAAGGTACATATACCCGTGGTGGCGCTGACCAGGTACGCTACCTGTTTTCCGCAAACAAGGGCGTTGACTATGCGCCGCTCAACAAGGTAGCTTCCGGGGGCGAGCTGTCGCGGCTGATGCTGTGCCTGAAATCCCTTGTGGCAAGGCTCAAGGCGATGCCTACACTCGTATTCGACGAAATCGATTCCGGTGTCAGCGGCGAGGTGGCATTCCGCATTGGCAATATTGCCAGGCGCATCAGCGAGAAACACCAGGTCGTTGCCATTACCCACCTGCCGCAGATGGCTGGCAAGGGAGATGCGCATTATCTCGTATTCAAGGAAACGGGCGGGCAAAAGCCAGCCACGCGTATTCGGCGCCTGGCCGCCGATGAACGGGTTCGTGAGATCGCCCGTATGATCGGCGGAAACAATCCATCCAAGACCGCACTGGAGAATGCGCGGGAGATGCTTGGAGAAATCTGAATTCTGTAATCCATATATTCAGTAACCCGGTCCAAAAACCTGCAACGAAAAACAAATAACATCAGACCCAAATGCACAACCTGCTAAAAGGAAAGCGCGGCATCATCTTCGGCGCCCTTGACGAGAACTCCATCGCATGGAAAGTAGCTGAAAAGGCGCATGCCGAGGGAGCGGTATTCACCCTGACCAATGCCCCGGTGGCCCTTCGCCTGGGTGCCATTAAAAAGCTGGCAGATGCCTGCAAGGCCGAAACGATAGGCGCGGATGTCACCTCGGACGAGGATATAGACAAGCTGCTTGATCAGTCCATGGAAGTGCTTGGCGGGAAGCTGGACTTCATCCTGCACTCCGTGGGCATGTCGCTCAACATCCGGAAAGGCAAGGCCTATACAGGGCTGAATTATGAATTCATGAAGAAAACGCTCGACATCTCGGCCATCTCTCTTCACCGCCTGCTGCAGGCCTGCATGAAAAAGGATGCCATCAACGAATGGGGCAGCGTGGTGGCCCTCACCTATATTGCCGCGCAGCGTGTTTTTCCCGATTACAATGAAATGGCTGATGCCAAGGCGTTACTGGAATCCATCTCACGCAGTTTCGGCTACCAGTACGGGACACACAAAAAGGTACGTGTCAATACGATTTCGCAATCACCCACCAAAACCACAGCAGGCAGCGGCGTCAAGGGATTTGACGCTTTCTTCGAATACGCGGCGTCCATGTCGCCCCTCGGTAATGCGACAGCCGACGAATGCGCTGGCTACTGCGTGGCCCTGTTTTCGGACCTTACCAGGAAGGTGACCATGCAGAATCTCTTTCATGACGGCGGCTTTTCGACAACAGGCGTCAGTCTCCCGGTAATGAAGAAATTTATGTCCTGACCAGGGATGGGAATTTATTTAACTGCCTGAATGAAGTCGCTTACTATTGATATTGTACTTATGAAAAATTCCGGTTTTCTTGT
>JAHEKC010000009.1 GCA_024638565.1 Bacteroidota bacterium | reverse complement strand
CGTCAGCATTCCGCCCTGTCAGATCCGATGGGGGCGGAATTCGACTACGGGGCAGCCTTCAAGTCACTTGACCTGGCCGCGGTAAAGCAGGACCTGCATGACCTGATGACCGATTCCCAGGAATGGTGGCCAGCCGATTTCGGGCATTACGGGCCTTTCTTTATCCGCATGACCTGGCACAGCGCAGGCACCTACCGCATAGGCGATGGCCGGGGTGGCGGGAGAACAGGCGCGCAGCGGTTCGCACCGCTCAACAGCTGGCCCGACAATGCCAACCTGGACAAGGCACGCCGGCTGCTCTGGCCGGTCAAACAAAAATACGGGCGTAAGCTCTCATGGGCCGACCTGCTGATCCTTACGGGTAACGTCGCGCTTGAGTCGATGGGTTTCAAAACATTCGGTTTCGGCGGCGGCCGTGCCGACGTCTGGGAGCCGCTGCAGGATATCTACTGGGGCTCCGAAAAAGATTGGTTTCCCGCCGCTGCCAGTGATAAGCGGTATTCGGGCGACCGGGAACTCGAGGACCCGCTGGGCGCCGTGCAAATGGGACTGATCTACGTAAACCCTGAAGGCCCCAACGGCAATCCTGACCCGCTGGCCGCGGCACGTGACATTCGTGAAACCTTCGGCCGCATGGCCATGAACGACGAAGAAACCGTGGCCCTCATTGCCGGCGGCCATACTTTTGGCAAATCCCACGGTGCAGGTGATGCGGCACTCGTAGGCCCGGAACCGGAAGCCGCCGGCATGGCCGAACAGGGACTGGGGTGGATGAGCAAGCACGGTTCGGGCAAGGGGGGTGATACGATCACGGGCGGACCGGAACTCACCTGGACCAGGACACCAGCCAGGTGGAGTAATGATTTTTTCGAACACCTGTTCAAGTACGAATATGAACTCACGCAAAGCCCCGCGGGCGCCAAGCAGTGGGTGGCCAAAAACGCAGAGGCCACTATCCCGGATGCACATGATCCGTCGAAGAAACACAAACCCATGATGCTGACCACGGACCTGGCCCTGCGGATGGATCCCGCCTACGGGAAGATTTCGCGCAGGTTCCACGAGAACCCGGACCAGTTTGCCGATGCGTTCGCACGGGCATGGTTCAAGCTTACCCACCGTGACATGGGTCCGAAAGGCTGCTACCTCGGTCCGGAAGTGCCGGAAGAAGACCTGATATGGCAGGACCCGGTGCCGCCCGTGGCGCATAAACTGATCGACGAAAAGGATATCGCCGGCCTTAAAAGCCAGGTCCTGGCTTCCGGCCTATCCGTTTCGGAACTGGCCGGCACCGCCTGGGCATCGGCGTCCACCTTCCGCGGTTCCGACATGCGCGGAGGCGCCAACGGGGCACGTATACGGCTGGCCCCGCAGAAGGACTGGGAAGTAAACAACCCTCAACAGTTGGCGAAGGTGCTGGACACCCTGGAAGGCATCCAAAAGGAATTCAATGACGTCCATTCCGGCGGCAAGCGGGTTTCGCTCGCAGACCTCATCGTACTTGGCGGCTGCGCTGGAATCGAAAAGGCTGCAAAGGCCGCAGGTCACGAGGTGACAGTGCCCTTCACGCCCGGCCGGGCCGATACGACTCCTGAACTCACGGATGCGGAGTCTTTCGCGTCACTGGAGCCGCTCGCTGACGGGTTCCGCAACTACAGGAAAGCCGGCATCCCGCTGCGGGCCGAGGACCTGTTGGTCGACAGGGCCCAGCTCCTTACGCTGACAGCCCCGGAAATGACGGTGCTGGTAGGGGGGATGCGGGTGCTGGGTACGAACTGGGACGGTTCGGATCATGGGGTCTTTACCGACAGCCCGGGCAGGCTGACCAATGACTTTTTTGTCAACCTGCTTGACATGAATACGACCTGGGACGCGAAATCAGATGCGCATGACGAATTCGAAGGCAGGGACCGTGCATCAGGCAAGGCCAAATGGAAGGGAACTCGCGCCGATCTCATCTTCGGTTCGAACTCGGAACTGCGCGCGCTTGCCGAGGTTTACGGCAGCGCGGATGCACAGGAAAAGTTCGTGAACGATTTCGTGGCGGCATGGACCAGGGTAATGAACCTGGACCGGTTTGACCTGGCATAGGTCTTGCATACCGTGCAGTGCTCACCACGTATTAACCACTGATATAGCGGCCCTCCGGGGCCGCTAATTTTTTTGGATTGCAATAGCGCGGAAAGAAGAATGAAGGTTCGTTTGACTTAGGCCGTATGAAAAGGAATGAACTGAATCATACCCCGGCACAGGACAGCTAGTTCCCGGCAAAGGGTGTTCCGAATATTCCCACACCAAGTTCCGCCCATATCAGGAGGAAAGTGACCAGGATAACCGCAAAGAATAAATAGCGATGTGTTTTTTTCCGGATTTTCCTGAAAACGAGTTCCAGCAGCAGGCCTGTGGCAAGTAACAGGAATCCCATGACCAGGAAATCGAATGACGACCAGTTCACCTGGGCCGTGAGTTGCATGGCGATGAACGGAATGAGCAGCAGTGCCGCGGCAATGGTTAGGATGGTGACCAGTCTTTTATTTACGGAAGGCATTGTCAATGATTTTTTTCGGCTGTACAATTTAAATAAAAGTACTTTGAACTACAAAGTAACAACAACTTAGCTAGAAATGCAAGCACCCGTGATACCGTCGCTGCCAGCCAGGCCGTCACGGGGCAGGTCATTTTGGATTCAATCCCGCACATTGATATACGCTGAGCGTCTGTAGAATCATGAAAAACAGATTGTTAGAAATGGCTTCAGGACCAGGGCGCCAGTCTCAAAGGAGCCGGCAAATTTTAAGGAAATTGCGCACCATGAGCATGCCTTCCTCACCGGAGACTTCAGGGTGTGACTGAATCCCGTATAGCGTTTTCGTCTTATGCTTGATTATTTCCGTTTCACAGGTACCGGAAGTCGCCAGGATGTTGAAGCACGATGGCAGTTTCGAGACATAGAACGAATGGCTTTTCACCAGTAGCACTTCCGTTTTCTCAATCCCGTCGAAAATGGGGTCCGCCGGTTCGGTAATCTTGATCATTTCCTTCTTTCCATGATATTCCGGAAGTTTTTTTATGCGGCCGCCGTAAGCTGCCGCTATCACTTCATGCCCCAGGCAAAATCCCATGATTGGAACATTGAAATTTATCAGGGCCACGAAATTGGAGGTCAGGTTTAGCGGCTCATATGGATTTCCCTTACCCCCGGATAAAATGATTCCCTTTACTTTCGGTTTATCCGGAAGGCTAATGGGTTGATTATGGTCAAAAATCCGGTAATCAAAATCCTGTTCCGCCAGGTAGTGACGCGTAAACAGCTTGATAAACCTGCTTTGGTTGTCAATGATCAGCAGCATTGGCCCTATAATTAGTCACACGAACAGGTCACTTCCCTCGCAATTGACGGCATTGCGCGACAGGGTTAAAAGTATCGCTTTTCCTGCACAGGGCCGGTCCATGGGCTTCCGCGTTTTTCTGGAAGCCGGAAAGCCAATTTCCTCGGCAGGCAGGTCAGGCGTGGAAAAAGAAGGTCGGGTTGACCTGAATATCAAAATGGCATACGTGGCGGTTTGGCAAAGCCATTGTTTGTCGTAAAAATTTCGGTAGGCAGAAAAGAAAAAAGCCACTTTAAGTGCAAGTGGCTTAGGATTAAAGCTCCCCCTCCTGGACTCGAACCAGGGACCTACTGATTAACAGTCAGCCGCTCTAACCAACTGAGCTAAGGAGGATTATAAGTAATAAGGGGTGCAAAAATAGGGTATTCCTGACAAAATTGAAAGTGCCTATCGCTGACGCTCATAGTATGGCGCCTCTTTATTCGAATCATCATCCACTTGCTCCCAGAACGCCGGGGTTACCACCTGGCCGCCGGGCCTGCGCAGTTGCCTTCCGAAGACCGCATTGGTGGGATTGAACGTGAGGTCGGTCACACCAAGGGTGTACGTATCAGGTGACGGCGGGGGTGGTTCGGTACCTTCAGGCTGATCGGGGGCCGGCTTGGGTTTCGGTGCGGGTACGACCAGTACCACCACCTTGTAGCCGTTGAACGTGAGCAGCTCTTTCAGAAACTGCATGCGTGCCTGGGATACCTTTTGCTCCACGATGGAGCATTTGACCCCATCGAGGTCGTTAAAAAGGTGATTCTTGTTGAGGGCCATGGTTAATATACGAGTGAATCAATGATCTTATATACGCTTCCGATCACGCCGGTGAGCAAAATACCCGCCAGGCAGACAGCAAGGGCTGTGTTCGCATGCAAGCCCGCATGGATCTTCTCCAGGGGTCGATCGTTCTTTTCCATGAACATGGCACGTACGATACGCAGGTAATAATACAGCGAGACCACCATGTTCAGGGCGGCAATGGCCACCCATGTAAAATTTCCAGACTCACTGCCACTGGCGAGCAGGAAGATCTTGCCGAAGAAACCAGCCGTGGGTGGGATGCCGGCCAGCGAGAAAAGACTGAGTGCCATGACCCATGTAAGCCATGGGTTGGTCTTGTACAGCCCGTTGTAATCGGAGATATCCTCCCGCCCCGATGCGGATGAGATAACGGACACCACAGCAAAGGCGCCCAGGTTGGAGAACAGGTATACCAGCACGAAGTACACCACCACCGGAATGCCGGATTCGAGCCCGCCCATGCCCAGCAGGATAAACCCTACCTGTGCAATGGAGCTGAATGCCAGGAATCGCTTGATGTTTTGCTGGCGCAGCGCGAAAAGGTTGCCGATGACCATGGTGGCCACTGATGCGACGAAAAGTGCCAGGTACCAGGCGTCATAAAGGGGTATGAATACCTTGTGAAGGACCGTGATGAACACGAAGGCCACAGATCCTTTCGAGATCACTGAAAGGAAAGAGGTGACCGGGACGGGCGAGCCTTCGTACACGTCGGCGGTCCACAGGTGAAACGGTACCACCGAAAGCTTGAAGGCGAAGCCGGAGAACAGCAGTACAAAGGCAGCCGTTTCCAGCGGGCTGCCGCCAAGTGCCGCCGGCATGACCTGCAATGAAATGGTACCGGTAATCCCATAAACAAACGAGATCCCCAGCAGCAGGAGGCCAGATGAAAAGGCGGAGGCCATGATCATCTTCAGGGCGGCTTCGGCAGAGGTCTTCCGTTCGAGGTCGAAGTTGCAAAGAGCAGCTACCGGTATGGTGGAAAGCTCGAGCGCCAGGTAGAACATCAGCAGGTTGCCGCTCGAAATCATGAAGCACATGCCCAGCAGGGCGGACAGGGTGAGCAGGTAGAACTCGTGCAGGTGCTGGTGCGCCCGGAGCCAGCGGTGGGCGAAAAGGAAGATGAGCAGCACCCCGAAAATCAGGATGGCCTTTTCCAGCACGATCAGCGGGTCCGTGTAATACATGTCGCCGAACAGCCATCCCCGTGCCGGCCACAGGAACCCGGCCAGGAGTGTCGCCAGCAGCAAAAGATTTGTCACGCCGGACAACGAGGCATTGGACATGCGGCCACCGATCTTCGCGAAGAGCAGGAATATGATGATCGCTGTGATCATCAGTTCCGTTTTCATCAGGACAAAGAATTCGTTCATGCGGTGGCGTCAGGGTAAGGAGGGTAAGGTATCTGTGATATAGCCGGCATCAGGCGAGACAAGGTCCATGAGCAGGCCGGGCGCCAGGCCGATAAGCAGGATCCCGGCGATCAGGATGATGGCGGAAGCTTTTTCGAACCATTGCGCGTCGTCCTGCCGCGGTGTTTCCTTTGCCGGTCCCATGGCAACCTGCCCGGTGGCCCGCAGGATGTAGACAGCCGTCACGACAATGGAGATGCAGCCGGCGATGGTAGCCAGCCGGTAGCCGGCACCGGTTCGTTCCCACGCACCCACGAAGACAGTCATCTCAGCGGCGAATCCGCTAAGCCCCGGCAGGCCGAGGGAACACAGGCCCGCGATGAACAGGGTGGTACAGATAAACGGCATTGTTTTCATCAGCCCGCCCATTTGTGACACCATGCGCGTGCCGGTGCGGCTGTATATCATGCCGATGACGGCAAAGAAGAGGGCTGTCATCAGCCCGTGTGATACCATTTGCATGACGGCTCCCGCCAGCGCCGTTCGGGTCAGCATGCCGATACCCAGCAACACGAATCCGCAGTGACTGATGGAGGAGTAAGCGTTCATGTACTTGAGGTCCTTCTGCATGAGCGTGGCAAAGGCGCCGTACAGGATGGCAATGGCCGCCAGCCCCACGATCCAGGGCGCGTATTGTGCGGCAGCATCGGGCATAAATCCTGTGGCACGCAGGCATCCGTACCCGCCCAGCTTCATGGAGATGCCTGCCAGGAACATGGATCCCGCCGTGGGAGCCGATGAATGGCCGTCGGGCACCCAGGTGTGGAACGGGAAGAGGGCTGTAAAGACGCCGAACCCGATAAACAGTACCGGGAAAATCCACCCGTGCGACGGATCAGCGGCCATGCCGGCCAGCCTTTTCATATCGAACGTGTCCGTTTGGAAATACAATGCCAGCATGCCAACCAGCACCAGTGCCGAGCCGCCCATCAGCATCAATGCAAGCTTGTTCGCGCTGTATTCCTTGCGGCCGCTGCCCCAGATGCCGATAAGCAGGAACTTGGGTATGACGGCAATCTCGAGAAAGAAAAACAGTGTAAACAGGTCAAGGGAGATAAAGAACCCGTAGGCTCCCATGGCCAGCAGGGTCAGGAGGAAGAAGAAATCCTTCGCCAGCTTTTCCTGCCGCCAGGATGCCAGCACACCGGCAAGGACTACCAGGGCGGTGAGCAGGATCATGGCCACCGAAACACCGTCCACCCCTACATGGTATTGCATGTTGAACGATTCGAACCACCGGTGCCTGAATTCGAACAGGTACTGCCGGTCGTCCCCTGCGGACCGGGCCTGCATAAAGACATTATACAACCCAATGCCGGCTATCAGCTGGACCACCGCACCGGTAAGCGCCACCCACCGGACCTGCGCCGCACCACGGGCCAACAGGATGACCGCTGCCGTGATGGCGGGTATGATAAGGAGCAGCGAGAGGTTCATGAGCGATTGTGCGGTGTATGGATGGTATCAGGTAAACAGGATATACAGGGTGAGGATGGCAAAACCCAGTAAGCCTGCCAGGAACCAGGCCGCATAGGATTGCACTTTTCCGCTTTGCATGCCGCTGATGCCATCGGAGACGGTGAGCGAAGCCTGGCCCAGCAGGTTCATGAAGCCATCCACGATTACCCGGTCGATCCATGCCGCCGGACGGCCTATAAGGTTAAAGATGATCTTATGGGTGAAGAACAGGTATAGTTCATCGACATAGAACTTACGGTATGCCGTACGGTACAGGCCCTGCCAGCGCTCGGCTATTCTCCCCGGCAATGGGTTGGCTGTTTGATAAAGCCGCCTGGCCAGCAGGATGCCGGCGATGCCCAGCCCGACCGGGGCCACAGAGAAGCCAAGGTGCAGCTCCGTGGGGCTTGGTGTGCCGTCGGCTGTTACGAATTCGGAAAACGGAACAAAACCGGCGAACACCGCTCCTGCCAGCAGGATGGCAAGCGGCAACATCATGGCTGGTCCGCCTTCCCCGTGTCCCGTGCCCGGCACCACGGGTTTGTGGTGGAATATCGAGAAGTACAAGCGGAACATGTAAAAAGCGGTAAGCCCCGAAGTCACCAGGCCGATGGAATAGATAACCGTGCTCTTATGCCATGCGGCCAGCAGGATGGCTTCCTTGCTGAAGAATCCAGCGAACGGCGGGATGCCTGCAATGGCGAGGCAGCAGACCAGGAATACGATATGCGTGAATGGAAGCGCTTTGCGCAATCCTCCCATGCCAGCCAGGTCATTGGAATGCACATGGTGTATGATCACGCCTGCACACAGGAACAGGCCCGCCTTGAACATGGCATGCGTAAACAGGTGAAACATGGAAGCGGAAAATCCTTCGTTTGCCGCACCCCATCCGGCCACACCCAGGGCGAACATCATGTAGCCGATCTGCGACATGGTGGAGTAGGCGAGCACGCGCTTGATGTCCGTTTGCGTACAGGCGATCACCGCTGCGAGTGCCGCCGAAAGGATACCGGTCACCGCAACCACCTCCAGGGCTGCAGGGCATGACAGGGCGAAAACAGGGAACAGGCGTGCCACCAGGTATACGCCGGCCACAACCATGGTGGCGGCGTGGATGAGTGCCGATACCGGCGTAGGACCTTCCATGGCATCAGGCAGCCAGATATGCAACGGGAACATGGCACTTTTGCCTGCCCCGCCGGCAAACACGAGTACGAGCCCCCAGGTGAGGGCGCTAAGCCCCAGGAAGGCCGGGGCCGCGGCCGCCGGCAGGTACGGTGAGGCCGGGTCGGTCAGCCTTTCGATGAGCGTGGGAAAATCCAGTGTATTGGCATGGAACGAGAGAACCAGGATCCCGATCAGGAATCCAAGGTCGGCGAACCGCGTGACGATGAATGCTTTTTTGCTGGCAGCCACGGCCGACGGCCGGTCATAATGATAACCGATCAGCAGGAACGATGACACGCCCACCAGCTCCCAGCACATGTATATCTGAAAAATGTTCGAGGACAGGACAAGGCCCAGCATCGAAAAGGTAAAAAGTCCCAGGTAGGAAAAATACGTGGCATACCGTGCTTCGCCCTTCATATATGACAGGCTGTAGATATGGACCATCAGTGAAATGAAACTGACAACCACGATCATCATCACCGAAATAGGATCCAGGAGAATGCCCATGTCGATGCGCATCTCATCCGTGAAGGTGAGCCATGGCACAGAGAAGGGAACCTGGGTGGGATACGCCCCGTCCTGCATGCCCGCCACAAAAAAGTAATCCCATGCCACCCCTGCTGACAGGATGGTGGATACAGCCAGCAGCGCCGTTGCCAGCCAGCCGGAAGAGGGTCCCGGTAGCCGCCTCCCGAACAGACCCAGCAACACGAAGGCGGCCAGGGGCAGGAGGGGGATGAGGAGAATTTGCAAGGGCATTCAGGTGCGCTTTATGTCCGTGGATCGCTTGCGCCGGTTATCCGTGGTTCTGTTTTGTGCTTCGTTTCGTTGATCGTCATCCGTATATCGGATCAGGGTCATCCCGCGAACTAATATTTCAGTGTATCCGCATCCTCGACATCGATGGAGCTGAAGCTGCGGTAAAGGTTTATGATGATGGCGATCGCTACCGCGGCCTCTGCGGCTGCAATGGCAATGATGAACAGCGTAAAGAACACGCCGTCCAGCTGCCCCGGCCAGACATATTTGTTAAACGCGATGAAGTTCAGGTTTACGCTGTTCAGCATCAACTCGGCGGCCATCAGCATGGTGATCAGGTTGCGGCGCGTGAGAAAGCCGTACACGCCCGTGAAGAATAGCGCGAGGCTGACGAACAGCATATGTTTAAGACCTACATCCATCAGGCTTTCCTTGTTTTTAACGCGATGACTATACAGCCAACCATGGCCGATAACAGCAGGATACTGACAACCTCGAACGGCAACGCCATGCCGCCGGTACCGGTATCCAGCATTTTGGTTCCTATTTCAGCGATCGGGGCCTCCCCGGAAGATGTCCCGCGCAGTTCGGCAAACGGGTAGTCGCGCACGAGCAGCCAGGCCAGGATGAAGCCGGCAAGGCTGGCCAGCCCTGCAAATAATTGCCGGCCGCGCAGTACCATGGGCATATCTTCCCCGGCCTGCTGGGTCAGGAATATCGAGAAGATGATAAGGACGACGATACCGCCCACGTATACTATGACCTGCACGGCAAAAATGAATTCATATGACATCCACAAATACAGCCCCGCCACCCCGATCAGCGAGAACAGGAGGAAAATAGCTGCCCGGAATATTTTCCGTGTCGTCACGGCCAGGAACCCGTTCGCGATGGCGAACGCGGAAAGGATATAGAATATGACGGTACTTGCGGTCAAGGTTCAGTGTTCAGGATACAAGGTTCGCAGTTCGCCGTGCGGAAATTCGTCATTGCGAGGAACGGAGTGAAGAAGCAATCTCATGCGGCGAGCCAACTGTGCAGGGTTCGAGGAATTAGTTTTAGGCGCAGCCTTTTTTTATTCGTAAATTTCAAATTGCCAATCATTAATCATAAATCCTTTAGGTTCTTTCCGGATTCCAATCCTGCGATAGTTGATAAATCGTTATTCGGTTATTCGATTAATCGTTTATTCGGTTATTCAATTCCCTCTTCAAGTTTCGACCCGGGTTCGTTCAGCGTTTTGATCAGGCTATTCCTGTCGAAGACACTGTGTTCGAATGACTGCGCCATTTCAATGGCATCCGTGGGACAGGCCACAATGCACAGGTTGCACATGGTGCAGAGTTCCAGGTGGTAAACGAAAGTATCAAGTGCTTTCTTCTTTTTTCCGGCAGCGTTAATCTCCTGCTTGGTTACGATCTTAATGGTGCCGTTGGGGCAGGCCAGTTCGCAGGCCGTACACCCGGTGCATTTATGTTCATTGTCCGCGTTATGGGGCATCACCACCTCGCCCCGAAACCGCTCCGGCAGCGGCGGCTTGTATTCCGGATACTGCTGGGTGATGATCTCCTTGTGATGAGTGAAATAATACCCCGTCCGGCGCATCCCCTTGAGCAGGGACCTTATGGTGGAGAATATGTTGCTGAAGTAAGTCTTTAGGGTCATCGTCCGGGGCCAGTGTATGGTCTTTGAGAATGAGGTCTTTGAATCAGAAATGCCATCCCAGGATAGCCACAAGTGTGATAAGCAGTACGTTCACCATGCTGATGGGTAAGAGGTATTTCCATTCCAGGTTGAGGAGCTGGTCGATGCGGAGCCTGGGAAATGTCCACCGAAACCACATAATGACAAATATGAGAAAGAATGTTTTACCGAAGAACCAGACCGAAGATGGAATGTAATCCATGATCCGGTTGAAGCCTTCCCAGTTCCCGATATGGAATGGCATCCAGCCCCCGAAAAACAAAATGGCCCCGATCGCGCAGACGATGAAGATGTTTATATATTCAGCGAGAAAGAACAGCGCGAATTTCATTCCGGAATACTCGGTATGAAATCCTGCCGTCAACTCCGATTCCGCTTCCGCGAGGTCAAAGGGTGCGCGGTTGGTCTCTGCCGTGACCGCAATGATAAAGGTGACGAATGCGATCCATACCGGCAGATGCCCCTTGAAGATCCACCACCCGTCAGCCTGGGAAGCGATGATGTCCGATATGGAAAGGCTGCCTGTCAGCACGACAATGGCGATGATGGAAAGCCCTGCCGACAGCTCATAGCTGACGATCTGCGCGCCGCTGCGCATGGCGCCCAGCAGGCTGTACTTGTTGTTGCTGGCCCACCCGGCCAGCAGGATGCTGATCACTGCAAGCGACGATACGGCCGAGATGTACAGCACCCCGATATTGATATCCCACAGCTGGAAGCCTTTCGCGAAAGGGATGGGTGCCAGCAGCAGCATCGTGCCGATCATGGCCACGAACGGTGCCAGGTTAAACAGGAACCTGTCCGCTCCCCGAGGGGTCAGCCCTTCCTTGCTGAGCAGCTTGAGCGTATCGGCCAGCGTCTGCAATGCGCCTTTCGGGCCCACGCGGTTGGGTCCGAGGCGGATCTGCATGTAGGCGGACACCTTGCGTTCCATCAGCACCAGGACCAGGCCCAGGATCGCAAACAAGCCAATGCATAGAAGGCCCGCGATGACGAACTCCAGGAACAAAGCCATACCAGGGCTGAAAGTGTCATACAGCCAGGTGTGAACGCTGTGGGTGATGGATTCGAGACTCAATTTTCGTTTGTCGTTATCCGGTTACGTTGATCGTTTCGGTTTTCGGCAATCGGTTCACCATGTGATTAACAGTTTCGGTAAGGCCGCCGAAAACCGTCCGACGTACGACGAAACGAGGGCCGCAACCGTACCTCGAAAACCGTTTTATACTCGATTGCTGCATGGCAATTGAATAATTATCTATCTATATCAGGTATCACGAGATCCAGCGATCCCATGATGGCCACCAGGTCGCCGATCTTCTGTCCCCGGGCCATGTGATCTATGGCAGACAGGTTTGAGAAACCGGGTGACCGGTACTTGATACGGTAGGGGGTCATCTTCCCCTCGCTGACGATGTACACACCGAATTCACCTCGCGCCGTCTCCACCCGCGAATAGTACTCTCCCTTGGGCAGCTTCAGCACGGCCTTGGTCTTGGCCATATGGTCGCCCGACGGAATGTTGTCGATCAACTGCTCGATCACAGACAGCGATTGCTGCATCTCCTTCATGCGGACGATATACCGTGCATAGCAGTCCCCGCCGTCATCCAGCACCTCTTCCAGCTGCACCTTGCCGTAGATATCATAAGGGTAAAGTTTGCGGATATCGCACGAGACCCCGCTGGCCCTTGCCACGGGGCCGGAACAGCCGTACGAGATGGCGTCTTCCCGGGAGATATACCCGACACCTTTCATCCGGTTGATAAAAATGGCATTGTTGGTTACCAGCTCGTCATACTCGCCGATCTTCGATTTGAACATGCTGATGAACTCGTGTACACGGCGCTGGAAGTTGGGGTGAAGGTCGAACATTACACCGCCGGGCACCATGTAATTCATGGTAAGGCGGGCCCCGCAGGTTTCTTCCATCAGGTCGTTAAGCAGTTCCCGTTCCCGGAAGGCGTGGAAAAACGGGGTAATAGCACCCACGTCCATCGCAAGGGCGCCCCACCATAGCACATGAGAGGCAATACGCGTGAGTTCTCCCATGAGCACCCGGATCACCTGCGCCCGCTCGGGGATCTCCACCTCCAGGCCCTGTTCGACGCAAAGGGCACAACCGTGGTTGTTGATGTGCGATGACAGGTAGTCCATCCGGCTGGTGGCGTAGATGAACTGCCGGTATGAAAGCGACTCGCTCATCTTTTCGATGGAGCGGTGGATATAACCAAGGTGGGGTTCCACCTTTTTAACCGTTTCCCCGTTAAGGGTGATCACCAGGTGCAGCACGCCATGGGTGGAGGGATGCTGCGGGCCTATATTGATGATCAGGTCGCCCTCTTCTGTTTTCCCTATTTCTTCAAGCATTCAGGTCAGGTGGTTCGTGGGCCGGTGGGCAATATCAGGGTCAGGTTACAGGAGCGCTCAAAGCTTGATCATGTTTACCGGGTCTTCGTAGTCTTTTCTCAGGGGCCAGCCTTTCCAGTCGTCGGTGAGCAGCAGCCGCCTGAGGTCCGGATGGTCGTTGAATCGTACCCCGAACAGGTCGTAAACCTCGCGCTCATGAAATTCGGCGGTTCGCCATATGTCGCATACCGTATCGATCGCCGGGTCCTCGCGTTCAAGTTTCGCTTTCACCACGACCGTATGCCGGTGCACGGTGGAGGTCAGGTGGTATACCATGTCCATATGTGCCGGCCAGTCGACACAGGTAAGGCAGAACAGGTAATCGAAATCCAGGCCCGGTTGATAACGCAGCCTTTCGGCAAACGCTTTCCAGTCCTTCGCTTCAATACGCACATTGAGCCACTCGCGACCATCTTCGAACGCAGCTTCCGGCAGCAACGCTGTGATGGCGGTTTTCAATGCTTCGCTGGTCATGGGTCAGGATGTTGGTTGTTCCCAGAATTTATCGATCGTGATCTTCTCCCGCTTGCCGCCCTGGCGGACCTTCTTCTGGAGGGTCAAAAGCGCATGCAGCAGGGCTTCGGGCCTGGGCGGGCAGCCGGCCACGTAAACGTCGACCGGTATGACATGATCCGCGCCCTTGACCACGGAATAGGTATTGTAGAAAAATGGCCCGCCGCTGGTGGCGCAGGCACCCATGGCGATCACATACTTGGGATCTGCCATCTGGTCGTACAGTCGTTTCAGCACGGGTGCCATCTTGTTCACAATGGTCCCTGCTATGATGATGACGTCCGCCTGCCTGGGCGTGGCGCGCGCCACCTCGAAGCCGAAGCGTGACCAGTCGTACTTGGCGGAAGCCGTACTCATCATTTCGATGGCGCAGCAACTTGTTCCGAACACCAGTGGCCACAAGCTGTTGGAGCGGGCCCAGCCGATGACATCGTCCAGGGTGCTGACCAGGATGCCGCCGCCCGGTGAATCATGGACCTGGCCTGGAAATGGATCGGGGTTCTTATTTGTCATGGGCTTTCAGCATATGTCTTACACCCACCTGAGCGCACCCTTGCGGTGTGCATACAACAGGCCCAGGAAAAGGATGAAGAGGAAGATCAGGATTTCTACCAGGGCCAGCCATTCAAGCTGGCGTGCCACCACGGCCCACGGGAACAGGAAGATCAGTTCGACATCGAAAATTAAAAATATCAGCGCAAATAGGTAGTACCCTACGTTGAACTGGGTCCAGGATTTTCCGATGGTGGGTACCCCGCATTCATAGGGTTCACCCTTGACCGGGTTTGGCGTAGCCTGCACAAGCACCCTGGACAAAAGGATGGCACCCGCGGAGAAAACTACCGCGCTAATTATCAATACAATCATCGATGCCGGACCCATAACAATGCTTGAGTTTTAAGGTGGATGCTGGTGTGGTCAAAGGTAGCAAACATATCATCTTCCGGCAGCGCCAGGCGTCGTAATTGCCCCGGTTTGCATTTCTTATTTCCTAGCTTTGCTGGCCATTTTAACCTGAATCCATAGAACCATGAGCCTGATCGTTGTCGGCACCGTTGCATTTGACGCCATTGAAACGCCATTCGGCAAAACGGATAAGATAATAGGCGGCGCTGCGACTTACGCTTCCCTTGCCGCCTCTTATTTCACCACCGACATCAAACTGGTCTCGGTGGTCGGGGATGATTTCCCGCGGGATACGATAAAGGACCTCAACCGCCGCGGCATCGGGACAGAAGGTCTTCAGGTCCGGGACGGGGAAAAGTCGTTTTTCTGGAAGGGCAGGTACCATGAAGACATGAACAGCAGGGATACGCTGGATACCCAGTTGAACGTGCTGGCCGACTTCGACCCGGTGCTTCCGGAAAGCTACCAGGCATGCGAATTCCTGATGCTCGGAAATCTCAGCCCGCAGGTGCAGCAGACCGTGATGGACCGCATCGAGAAGCGGCCCCGGCTTGTGGTCATGGATACGATGAACTTCTGGATGGAATCCGCATGGGATGAATTGATGAAAGCCATAGCCCGTGTCGATGTGCTTGCGATTAACGATGCGGAGGCCCGTCAGCTCACAAACGAATACTCACTTGTCAAGGCGGCCCAGAAAATCCTGCAGATGGGACCGAAATACCTGGTGATCAAAAAAGGGGAGCACGGTGCCCTGCTGTTTCACGATGAACAGGTCTTTTTCGCGCCTGCCCTTCCGCTGGAAGATGTCTTCGACCCCACCGGGGCAGGTGATACCTTTGCCGGGGGATTTATCGGATACCTGGCACGCACCAAGGATGTCTCATTTGAAAATATGAAGCGGGGCATCATTTACGGCTCCGCCATGGCCAGCTTCTGCGTGGAGAAATTCGGGACGGAGCGTATGCTGAACCTCGAACAGGAAGAGGTCGAGGAGCGGGTACAGGAATTCATCGACCTGGTGCAGTTCGACATTACGCTGGTGTAAGCCGGAGTGTACATTCCAACCCCTGGGAAATAAATCTTTCTACTAGAAAACCGCCGGCCCAAAAGAGTAAGCCGGCGGTTTTTAAAATACGATGCAAGCCTACATGCCAGGCAACGGCATCGCCTCATGCACCTCGATGGAGCATTCGGCGTTCCAGCCCAGGTGCGGATGCCCTTCCAGCAATTTCTTGGCGTTCTCGAGGCTCTCGGCCTGGATGACCGAATAGCCGGAAACCTGCTTTTTGCTGGCCGTACTCTTGCCGTCAGGACTGAGGTGCTGTCCGTTCATCAGCGGTGTGCCCATGTCCACCAGGTTACTCCCAAGTTTGTTGGCCCACTGCATCCAGGCTTCCATGCCCTTGGCCTGCTCATCCTTTGACATGTTCTCCATGCCTTTCATGGCGTCTTGCGGGGCATGGTACAATACAATGTACTTTTTCATGATAATGGTTAAATAGGTTGCCTACTCTTATGGCTTTTCGGCAGGTGCCCCGTTTGAGTGGTATCTGGACTCCACTAATTAGCAATTCAGTTATACAGTACTTGAAACTGCATCCTGGCCACTGCCACAGCTACTCACTCCCCGGCCACCCTCCGGTTCACCTCTTCCCAGTTCACGAGGTTCCACCATGCCTTGACATATTCCGCCCGCCGGTTCTGGTACTTCAGGTAATAAGCATGCTCCCATACGTCGATACCCAGTACAGGGGTGCCTTTCACGCCTGCATCGGGCATCAACGGGTTGTCCTGGTTGGGTGTGGAGGCCACGCTGAGCATGCCCTTGCGTACCACCAGCCATGCCCAGCCGGACCCGAACCGGGAAAGGGCCGCATCGTTGAATGCCGTGTACATGTTTTCGAACGACCCGAACGAAGCATCGATCATCCGGGCCACGGTACCTGTGGGCGCACCACCGCCACCCGGCTTCATGACCTTCCAGAACAGGGTGTGGTTCCAATGGCCGCCGGCATTGTTCCGGACAGCCACCGGCAGTTCCGCGGCATGCGACAGGATCTCTTCCAGCGTGGACATGTCCGGACCTTCCGGATCTGATTCCGCAAGCGCCGCATTCAGCTTCCTGACATACCCGGCATGGTGTTTCCCATGGTGGATCTCCATGGTCTTCCGGTCAATGTAGGGTTCCAGCGCATCGAACTTATAGGCCAGTGGCGGCAGGTTGAAGGAATCCTTTGCCCCCGCCGCCCACAAGGTCTTTCCGGCACCGGGCAGGGTGGTCGCCGCGGCAATCAGGGTACTGTTTCGAATAAACTTTCTTCTGGTAGTCATGGGATGGTTTCGCTTTTCAGTTAATCAATTCTTACTGCGCCAGGATCGCCTTCCCGGATACGGCACTTCCATTGGCGGTGACCACCACCAGGCAGGCACCTCCTGCCAAACGGTCCGGCTCCCACCTGAAGGCATTCCGGCCGGCGGTGAACGGTCCTTCGTAAACGACAGCCAGCTGGCGGCCTGCGAGGTCAAGGATTTCCACCCGTCCACGGGCCGGGCCGGGTGAATCAAAGGCGATATCCAAATAGTCCTTTGCCGGCACGGGGAACAGGTTCAGCCCGGACAGGCGTTTGCGTTCACCGCGTACATCCAGAAGGACACTGGTGCTCATCTTGTACATGCCGCGGCCATAGGTGCCCACAAGCAGCGTGGCGGAAGGTACATGGAGCCGCAGGTCATTGCATACCAGCACCGGCATCCCCGTGCCGGCCACGTTCCAGCCGGTACCCATGTCCGTGGTATAATATACCCCGGCATCCGTTGCCAGGTACAGGACACTGTCCATCGTGGGATCGGCGATGATATCGTTGCAGGGGATGTCCGGCAGGTTCCCGGAGATATCCTGCCAGCTGGTGCCGTTGTTGCTGGTCATGTATACATGGGCCATTTGATCATGGAACCGGTACCCGGAAAGGGAGACATAGGCCCGGGAAGGCACGAACGGATCGCAGGTGATGCGGGTGACCCATCGTACCGGGAGTGATCCGGAAACGATATTCCAGTTGTTGCCGCCGTCCGTGGTCACCCACACCTTGCCGTCGTCCGTGCCGGCATATATGATATCCGTGTTCAGCGTGGAGACATCGATGGTCGTAATGGTGCCGTAAAGGAGGTTGCCGTTCGGGTCAATGGTGGTGAGGTTCGGGCTGATGGGAAACCAGTTGTCCCCCCGGTTATTGGTCCGGAAAACCTGCTGGTAACCGGTGAACAGGGTCTGGGTGTTATTGGGCATGAATACGATCGGGGTATTCCAGTTGCCGGTGCCGGTGAGCCCGGTGGTTTTGTAGGAAAAGTTCTGTCCGCCGTCGTCGGAACGGAAAATGTTGCCGTACTGGAACTCACCGTACCAGTAATTGTTGTTGGCCGGATCGATAAGCGCATAGAATCCGTCGCCGCCTATCAGGTAATCCCAGTCGAAGAACGATCCTGTCAGTGTACGGACCGTATTGTTGTCCTGCGTCCCGCCAACCAGCACCTTGGGATCGCTTTCATCGAGCTCACAGGTGTAAAACTGCGTGATGGGCAGGTCCTTGTGATGGTTCCAGTTGGAACCGCCGTCCTGGGAGATATAGAGTCCGCCGTCATTGCCGTTCATTACGAAGTCGTTGTTGAGCGGGTGCACGGCAATCGCATGCTGATCGACATGCACATTGGGGAAGCTGGGTCCCCAGCTGTTGCCGCCGGTTTCCGTTTTGTACATGTCGAAGCCAATGGCAAACACGATATCCGGGTCGGTGGGGTCCACGCGTATTTTCCCGTACCAGAACCCCGCGCTCCCCTGGCTGCCGCTGAGCCCTGCATCGTTGGTCTGTGTCCACGAATTCCCGTTGTCGGTAGACTTGTACATGCCCATGAACTCGTAGTTGTCGTCGACATACTGGGTATATACCACCGAGGGGCTCGTCTCGCACAGGTCTACGGCAATGCGGCTGTACAGGCCGCCAACTGCCGGCAGGCCGTTGGTGAGCTGGCTCCACGTCAATCCGCCGTCGGTGGAGCGCCAGAGGCCGCTCGACACGCCGAAGTAGCGTTTATTGTTGGGTTTGCGCGACCGTTCGAACATGGCAGCGAAAACATAATTTGGATTCTGGGGATTGATCACCACGTCTATGCAGCCTGTGGAATCGGTCAGGAACAGCACCTGTGACCAGGTGGTACCGCCGTCGGCGGAACGGTACAATCCCCGGTCGGGTCCGGAACCGTACATATCGCCCATGGTGGCGGCGAATACGATATCTGGATCCGTGGGATGCACGGCCATCTTGCCGGTCATCCGGGTCAGCTCCAGTCCCAGGTGCGTCCAGGTGAGGCCGCCGTCCGTTGATTTGTATACACCGTTCGCGTCATACGTCAGCGAGCCGCTTCCGCCGTTGGCCTCCCCGGTACCCACGTATACGATATCCGGGTTGGACGGGGCCAGGGCGATATCGCCCATGGACAGAGAAACCTCGGTGTCGAAGATAGGAAACCAGGATACCCCGGCATCCGTGGTTTTGAATACGCCGCCGGAGGAGGCAGCGAGGTACGCGATGTTCTGGTCGGCAGGATGCATTTCAATATCCGAGATGCGTCCGCCTATGTTGGAAGGCCCGGCGAACTGCCACGTGGCAGATAGCGTGTTGCGCCGGACCGCGGCCGAATGCACGTAGGAGGCTGCCGCCTGCCGGTGCGCCTCGTAGTCAATCTTGCCGTACGGGAAGGCCCGCTGTGCGTAGAAGTAGTCAAATCCGGGTACCTCGCCGCCAGCTTCACGGCCATCATACTTTTTTACTGCCAGGCCTGTTATTAATAGCAGGACAGCCACGGCCAAAACTGATGCGGATTTCGTTTTCATGGATCAAGAGCCGGTTGGAACCCTCTAAATTAACATATACCTATTACTAAACAAACCGGGTTTGACCCTGATGCAACGTTCCCTGGCTTTAAATTTGAATCTTCAATGGAAAACACCCCCGTGTCGTCCCGTATCCGGCTGAGAAAGGTCCTGTTGTGGGTTGCCGTGGTGGCCGCGGTCTTCATGTCCCTGGCAGCCGTGCTGACGTGGCAATACGGCGATTCCATCAAGCAGCTGGTGTTAGGGGAAATAAACGAACGGCTTGATGCTGAAGTGAACGTGGAAGACATCCGGTTCTCGCTGATCAGGCACTTCCCCTTTGCCTCTGTAAACTGTAAAGGGGTGTCGGTGGTGCCGGCGGGAGGAGACACGCTGCTGGCCGCACGGTCGCTGTCGCTGTTATTCAAGGTTACCAACCTCTGGACCGGGCGGTACGTGCTTGAGCAGGCCAAGATCAGGGACGGCCACGTGTACATTCATGTAAATGCGGAAGGGAAGGCCAACTACCAAATCTGGAGAACAAATACCAGTGACTCGGCCTCGCTGAATGTGCACCTGGAAAATATCAAGCTGCAAAACATGGCGCTCAGTTACGTGCATGAAAAAGCCAACCAGTCGCATGCGGGTTTCGTGGAAGATGGCAGGCTGGATGTACGGTTTGAAGGTGACCGGACCTATATTGCCGCCCATGCGGACCTCGGGATCGGTAACATAAGTGTGGATGGCAACCGGTACCTGTCCGGTGTGGTCGCGTCCCTGGGGCTGCAAATGGACCTGGCAGCCGACAGCATCCGCTTCAGGGGTTCCAAGATCCGGATCGGCGAAATGGATTTTGCCGTTAACGGGGACATACGGAATGCCGAAAGCCATACCGATTACCGGCTGACCATCTCCTCCGGCAAATCAGGCTTCGCCGACCTGATCTCCCTGTTACCGGAGGCGCAGGCAACCCGTTGGCGGGATTACCGCCTGACCGGCATTGCGGAACTGGAATTGACCATCAGCGGCCGGTCGTCCGGCACACAACGACCGCAGTACCGCCTGGCGTTCGAGACCACTGATGCATCCGCGCGGGCCCCCGGCAGTGACATCAGCGTGGAAGCATTGAATGTAAGCGGGTTTTATGCTGGTGCGAACAGTGGCAGCGGGAAAGGCGACTCACTAGCGTTCAACCGTGTATCCGGTTCGTTCCGTGGACAGCCGTTCAGCGGCCGGCTGCTGGTCAGGAACCTGGACGATCCCCTGCTGGATTGCGAAGCATCGGCTGTCGCTGATCTCGAGGCGCTGAGCCGGTTCTACCGGCCTGACACGCTCGATTATATGAAAGGGACACTGGAGGTCCGCGGCGCGTCGTTCACCGGCAAGCTGAGCCGCCCCACGACTTATGTATCGTCAGGAAACGTCAGCTGGAAGGACGGTGCCCTGAAACTGAAAGGCAGGCCCAACGGGGTGAAGGAAATTACCGGTGCCATGACACTGGAGCGCAATAACCTGAAGCTATCCACGCTGGCAGGCCGCATTGGAAGCAGCAACTTCACCTTTTCCGGCGAACTGCGCAATTTCTTCGGATACCTTTTCGGCGATGGCGAGAAACTGGATATGAAGCTGGATTTGACCTCATCCAACCTGGTCCTGAATGATATCCTCGAACGGGATACGACGGTAACCTTGCGTGATACGGTATACCGTATCCGGTTTGCGGACAACGTTGCATTTACCATGCAAGCCTCGATAGAACGGTTCCGGTTCAACAGGTTTACGGCACAGGAGCTGCGGGGGACCGTGCACCTGCGAGCTGAAGAACTGTATACCGAGCGCCTCCGGTTCAGGGCCATGGATGGAAGCGTAAGCATGAGCGGTTCGATCCGGGAGACCGGAGCCGACAGCCTGGCCATGCGGTACCGTGCATCCGTGACCGGCGTGGACATCCATAAGCTGTTCTACGAGATGGGAAATTTCGGGCAGGAGGCACTTACAGACCGGAACCTGCGCGGGCAGGTGACCGCCGAGGTGGATTTCGATTCACGATGGAGCAGTTCGCTGGACTGCAACACCGACCGGATCAGGGCTACCGCTGACCTGGAGATAGCTAACGGGGAGTTGCTGGAGTTCTCTCCCATGGCGGCGTTGTCGAAGCTCGTCAAGGGCGCCGATCTGAACCGCATCCGGTTTTCAACTTTGAAAAACAGCATCCGCATTGAGAGCAGGACGGTACACATACCTCAAATGGAGATCAACTCGAGTGCGATGAACATCGTTCTCAGCGGGACACATTCATTTGACAACATGATCGATTACCAGCTGCAGCTGTTGCTGAGCCAGCTGCTTGGAAAGAAGGTGCGGAATATGAATACCGAGTTCGGTACCATCGAGGAGGACAACCTGGGCCGCAGCAGGCTCTTCATCGCCATGAAAGGACCAGCCGAGGATCCCAGGTTTACCTATGATGCCAGGGGGGTCAGGCAGAAGATCGCTTCTGACATCCGCAAGGAAAAGCAGGTGCTGAAGGATATCCTGCAGGAGGAATTCGGAAAAAAGGAAAAAGAAGCGCCGCCGCAGGGAGAGGAAGAACTCCAGATCGAACTGGAACCCGATCCCGACTACTGAAGCGCCAGGGTGAAATGATCGTTCAGCGGCTCCAGCACATGGTCGATCCAGCCGGAGTGGTGTTTTTTGGCTTCCTCGTTGCCCGGGAAGTGGGTATGCTCGATGGTCAGCTCCGTACCGGCCGCATGTGCGCTGAATGTCAAGGTGACCAGTGAATCAGGAGTCTTGCGATTCCATTCCTTCGGCTTCCAGGTCAGTGACAGCTGCTTTCCCTGTTCCCATGCAACCACTTTTCCTTTTACCCAGCCGTCGAAATATTCGAAGACACCATCGACCTGCCCTTGTACTTCGCCATGGCTGCCGCTCCACTGTGCAATCTGCGCGGAATCAGTGAGCGCGCTGAATGCCTGCAGCGGTGGAGCGTACAGCACATAGGAAATTTTAAGGGACAACTCCCCGGGGGCTGCATTGCGCCCCTTCTCCTCGTTCATGATCAGGGTCCTGCCTGCCTTGCTTACTCGATAATGAGCTTGCGGACGGCCAGCTGGTTGCCGATACGCAGGTGAACGAAATAGCTCCCGGCGGCAAGGCCGGCGTCCACATCGTAAAGGTATTCCCCGGCCGGCAGGCGCTGCTGCGCCAGGATGCGTACCTGCCTGCCGGTCATATCGACAATCTGCAGCGTAACAGCCGCTTCGCGGTCGAGCTGGAATTCGATGCTGGCCTTGGAAGGCGTGGGATTGGGATACACCTCGAGCGGAACTTCCACCTTATCGATTTCATTCACGGAAACCGTGCCGTTGAGGTTGATGTCGTCAATGTATATGTTGTTCCCGGTGTCCTGCGTGTACTGGAACTTGATCCGTACGTTGGGTTTGCCAGAGAACAGGGAAGCAGCCAGGCTTACGTTGTCCTGTGTCCACTGCGACGCGTTGGGGTAGAACGGGCTCGAAATGAGTCCGGCGGTAGACAGCGAAAGGCCCGAACGGGTCAGGCGCAATGTCCAAAGCTGCCCGCAGTTGGATGATGCGTAAACGCGTAAAATGTCATTCGGGGTTTGTGCACGGTGTGCGAATGCCCGCCAGTAAGACAGGGTCGTACCGGTCATAAACGACAGGTTGAAGCTGTTGGTGATAAATTCGTCCACCCCGTTGCCGTTACCGATGTAGTTGTTGATGTAAACGCTGTTGGCTCCGCTATGTGCCGCAAGGGAGGTGAGCTCCCAGGTGTTGGTGAAGGGACTTTCATTGGTCAGGAACCAGTCGGCCTTCGGAAATCCGCCCGACTCGAAGCCTTCGCTCCACGGGTAGTTGATCACGCTTGCCGAGGCCGGACTTACGATCACCACACCGTTCACGGACTTGCTGTCGTTGCCGGAGGCATTGGAAACAGTAAGGGTGACACCATAGGTGCCGGGCGTGTTATAGGTGATGGTGGGGTTTTGCTGGGTAGAGCTCGAAGGCGTTCCACCGCCAAACTGCCAGTCCCAGTTGGCCACCGTTCCGTTGTAGGAGAAATCCTGCCAGGTGATGGAGGCCCCTTCACAGATGAATTGCGCATTGGAGTTGAAAGCCGCCACGGGTGCACAGAGTTGTGGCGGTGAGCCGTCCGTCCCGGTTGCGACGAGGTTGGACTGGCTCCACAGGTTATTCCTTCCGCTGGTGGAGGAATTAAGCGCTGCCTGCATGCGTGCATTCTGGCCCCAGGTGAAAATGTTCTGACAGTTGCCACGCGTGTAGTCCATGTAATTGGAGAACATGGCCCCGCTGGGTCCGTTGTTGCACTGCACATCGATCTTCGGGAAGGAAGGGCAGGTGGAGTTGTTTACATTCTGAACCGGCGTATCGGATACCATATCGTTGCCGCACGTGGCATCACCCCAGATATGACGCAGGTTGAACCAGTGCCCCACCTCGTGAGTAAAGGTCCGGCCTTTGTAATTGCTGCTGGCGGCGGTACCAATATCGCCTACATAGTTATGGACCAGTACCACGCCGTCCGTGGTGGCCGGGCCGGTTCCCGGGAACTGGGAGAAACCAATGACCTGTCCGGGCGTGCCGTTGACGTTCTCGATGGACTTGACGGTCCAAACATTCAGGTACATGTTGCTGGGCCAGTAAATCAGGCCTTTTACGTTGTTCCGTGCGTTGTTGGCAAGGTGCGAATAGGTCCGGGTGATCCCGTCCGTGCAATTCCCGTTGGGGTCCTTCTGGGCCAGCCGGAATTCAATCTCGGTATCGGCACCCAGCGGCTGGAATACAGACGGGGTCTGGCTTGCGTCAGGGTTCGTGCGGCTGAAATCCTGGTTCAGGAGAACAAGTGCATTCTCGATCTGTGCCTTGGAGATATTGCTGCCGTCTGCTTCATGGATGACATGGAAGACTACCGGGATGACCTTTGCCACGCCGGATTTCTTCATGCCCTGGTTCATGGAAACGAATGCTGCCGTTTCCTGTTCCATGGCTGCCCTTTTGAGCAGGAGGGAAGGGTCGGCCTTGGCGCGCTCCTGGAACATCACTTCCGTGAGGCAGATTTTCGGCTCCTGGCCATAGGCGGTCAGGGAAAAGGCAATCACAACGGCAATCGCCGCAAAGGGGTTGAATCTCTTCATATTAGCGGATATTATTGGTTATGTAGATACTACAAAGATACTCAAAATTCGTTTGGAGGTTTGTAATATTTATTACACAAAAGGGGGCTATTACTACTGAAAATCAATCTAATAGACGATCTCCTGCTGCTCCATTCCGGATGGTAGCTCCCTGTAATTGTATTGCTGGTTTCGCAGCCGGGGCGTGAAGCCCGCTTCCCGGATGGCCGCCTGGATTCCGGCAGACGTAAACCGGTGGGGAGCCCCGGCGGCGGACACCACGTTTTCCTCGATCATAATGGATCCGAAGTCATTGGCTCCTGCATGGAGGCACAGCTGTGCCGCCGCCTTTCCCACGGTAAGCCATGAGGCCTGGATATTCTCGATGTTAGGAAGCATGATCCTGCTCAGCGCGATCATACGCACATATTCATCCGCCGTGACGGCATTATGAACGCCCCGCACGCGGGTAAGCGTGGTATCGACGTCCTGGAAGGTCCACGGGATAAAGGCGATGAAGCCCTTCGCGCCTTCCGGCTTTTCCTGCTGCACTTCCCTTATCCAGACCATATGCTCGAACCGTTCCTGCAGCGTTTCCACGTGGCCGAACATCATCGTGGCAGACGTCGTCAGGTTAAGCTTGTGTGCCGCACGCATGATATCAAGCCATTCGCCGCCGCCGCACTTGCCCTGGCTGATCAGCCGCCGGACCCGGTCATGGAGGATTTCGGCGCCGGCTCCGGGAAGTGAATCCAGCCCGGCAGCCACCAGTTCGGACAGCACATCGTGGTGGCTCATGTTTTCCAGCTTGCAGATATGCGCTACCTCCGGCGGGCCCAGTGCATGCAGCTTGATCTGCGGATAGTGGCGTTTCAGCTCCCGGAACAGGCCGGTATAGAATGAGAGGCCCAGTTCAGGATGATGCCCGCCCTGCAGGAGGAGCTGCTCGCCACCCAGCCGGATCGTCTCGTCGATCTTTTCACGGTATTGCTCCATGGTGGTGATATAGGCCTCCTTATGGCCGGGAATACGGTAGAAGTTGCAAAATTTGCAATTGGCCACGCAGACGTTGGTGGTATTGACATTTCGGTCGATGATCCAGGTGACGATTTCGCCGGGCTTGCGCATACGGCGGAGTGTATCGGCAGTATGGGCCAGCGTTGCCGTGGCCGCATGCTCAAACAGGAATACTCCTTCGTCAGCGGTCAGGAATTCGGACTGCAGGGCCCGGTTCAGCAAATCGGTCGTATGCACGGCTGTAGGTAAAACAGGGAAATGAAAGCTATAGTTTAAAAAGGGGGTAATGGCCTGAGGGTAGCAGCGTACCCCCCGTTTTTTGTAATTTCAGCCCGTAAAAATAACCAAAGTGACATTATGGAATTTACAATAGGCAGGACCGGTGTCCTGAAGGGAAAAGACAACCTGGTGGCATTCGCCACTGAAAGCGGAAAGTTCGACACTTCATTCTTTTCGGAGGAAGAAACGGCTTTCATCCGTCGGGAACTGGAAAATGACAGTAAGACTGTGATGGTGAACCAGTACGACCGGAAAGCCTGGGTGCAGGTGGTGAGCCGGGGCGGCAGGGCCGCTGTCCTGGAAACGATGCGGAAGGCAGGACATGCCATCGCGGGCCAGCTTAACGGTGGCAAACAGCCTTCCGTGCATGTGCTTGCCCGCGGCCGTGAAGAAGAGGGAATGGCTTTCGCCGAAGGCTGCTTCCTGGGCAGCTACCAGTTCCTCCGGTATCGCAAGGACCGGGACAAGAAACAAAACACGCTGTCAAGCGTGCAGCTTGTCACCAACAAGCGAATTGACAAGCGCATTAACCGGTTGCAGGCGCGTTGCGAGGCCACCTGGCTGGCGAGGGACCTGGTCAATGCGCCGCTCAGCCACCTGGATGCCGTGGAGCTTGCCGCCGAATTCAAAAAGATGGGAAAGGCATCAGGGTTTTCGGTAACCGTTTTCGGCAAGTCCAGGATAGAGTCACTGAAGATGGGCGGACTGCTGGCCGTCAACAAGGGCAGTATTACCCCGCCCACGTTTACCGTGATGGAATGGAAGCCCCGGCGACCCGTGAACAAGAAGCCCGTGGTGCTGGTAGGCAAAGGGGTGGTTTACGATACCGGTGGCCTCAGCCTGAAGCCTACGGCCAATTCCATGGACTTCATGAAAAGCGATATGGCAGGCGCCGCCGTGGCCGGCAGCGTGATGTATGCGCTTGCAAAGGGTAACGTACAGGTGCATGTAATCGCCCTGGTGCCGGCAACCGATAACAGGCCTGACGGCAACGCCTATGTACCCGGCGATGTGGTGACCATGGCCAATGGGATGACCGTTGAGGTGCTTAACACCGATGCCGAGGGCCGGATGATCCTGGCCGATGCGCTGCATTATGCCAAACGGTACGAACCGGAACTGGTGCTCGAATTCTCCACCCTCACCGGTGCCGCCGCGGCAGCCATCGGACCCCTCGGAATCGTTTGCATGGGAGACGCCAGCGAACGGACCAAGCGGAGCCTTAAGCAAAGCGGGGAAAATGTTTTCGAAAGGCTGGTTGAATTTCCGTTTTGGAAGGAATACGACGAAATGCTCAAGTCGGACATTGCCGATATCAAGAACCTGGGAGGCCCGTACGGGGGTGCCATCACCGCCGGCCGGTTTCTCAGCCGCTTCACGGATTATCCCTACATGCATTTTGACATCGCCGGTCCTTCCTTTCTCAAGGCGGCCGACAGCTACCGCGGCAAGGGTGGTTCCGGCAGCGGCGTGCGCATGACCTTCGACTTCCTGGAAAGGCTGGCCTCCTGATTCCCGGCCATCGGGCACACCCCGGGGCCATGGTCAATTACCGGCAAAAAGCGTACATTTACTTTGCGTAACGCTAACCTGCCAGCCTATGATCAGGATACCCGCGCTTTTGATATTCATGCCGTTCCTGGCGAATGCCCAGGTTTACAACTGGGTCACCGGAACCGGGAGCACCATGGTCGACGAATCCTATTGCGTCTATTACGACAATAACGAAAACAGTTACATCTCCGGGGTGTTCTACGGTTCCGTGAATTTCGGGGGCACCGTGATAAACACTCTGGGCGGAGGGGACATGTACGTGGTGAAGTATGATGCTTCCGGCAACGTGAGTTGGATAGACCAGGCCGGAGGGCCTCTCGAGCAGGGTGGCCATGTCATCACCGTGGACGGAGCCGGAAATGTTTACGTGGCCGGCGAGTTTGAGGGTAACATCACCTTCAGTACAACTCAATTTGGATCCGTTGGCATGTCAGATATTTTCCTGGTTAAGTACGATCCTTCGGGAACCATCCTTTATACATTCAGTATTGGCGGAACGGGTATTGAAGAGGTTCACAGCATCGAACCCGACGGAAATGGAAACCTTTACATGACCGGAAGTTTCGAGAGCGTCTGCTTTTTCGGACAGCCGTCCCTCACGAGCATTGGCTCTTCTGATATTTTCGTCGCAAAGTTCAACAGCTTCGGCGGCCTGCTGTGGACCAAGCGAGCGGGCGGTACCGGCGAGGACCGTGGCCGCGGGCTGGCCGTGGACCCGAACGGGGAAGTGTGCATTACCGGTTTCTTTAACAACGTGGCCACGTTTGGCGGTATCGCCCTGAATGCAGCTACCGCGGGACGGGAGGTCTTCGCCGCCAAGGCGGATGCGGGCGGAAATTTCCTGTGGGCCGTCAAGGCGGGTGGTTCCGCCAATGACGGGGCCTATGAAGCCGATGCGGACGCATCCGGTAACTTTTACATTACAGGCGCCTTCCGGGGTACGGCACAGTTCGGTTCCACCACCCTGGTTGCTGCCGGGGAGGATGATGCATTCATTGCCCGCCTGGGACCAACGGGCGTGTTCGGCTGGGCGGTGGCCGGTGGCGGCAAGGGATCGGATCGCGCCTATGCCATCTCGGTCGACGGGCAGGGAATGGTTTATGCAACCGGGTCTTTCGAGGACAGTGCTTCGTTCGGCAACACCACGCTGGTGTCCGCGGGCGACAAGGATGTATTTATTACCGCGTTAAACTCGTCCGGAACATACCAGTGGGCGTGGGATGAGGGCGGTGCCGGTTTTGACCGCGGCTACGGCATCGAGGCCGATGCGGCAGGCGTGGTATGGGTGACAGGTGTCTATGAACAGAACGTGGTCTTCGGGAACACCGGCCTTTCGGGGTTCGGGATGACCGATCTTTTCCTTGCGAAATTCGGGTCGACGACCGGCATCCACTCCCAGGCCGGCGCGGGGTGGAGTATATTCCCTAATCCTGCACATGGAACGCTGCACGTGTCCACCGGCATGACGCGGCCTGTTACATGCAGGTTGTATGACCTTGCGGGAAGCCTGCTACAGGAATACGTGCTGCCACCCGGGGGCGGCGAGCTATCCTTGTCCGGGGATCTTCCCGCGATCAGTATCATCCGGCTTGGCAGCCTTTCATCGCCGCAAGGCAAGCTGCTTTTTAAAGCCGGGGCCCGCTAGGGAGTACACATGGAAATATAAGAGGCCAGGTCCGGGAAGCAGTTCCGGATAATCTCGTACGCGTTGTTCGAATCCGACGGAAAAGGTGCCGCCACGCAGGCGCCAGCCGTCTGTTTCCCGTGCCGGTTGAAAACGGAAAAGTGTACCAGCACTTCCCGGCGGTAGATCTTTTTCGCGATATCGAAGCAGCTGCTGTAATCGGTTTTTATTTCGAACTGGTTTACGAAGATGAAAACATTCGTTCCGTAAGTCTCGTAGAGCTCCTGCAGGACCTCCGGTTTGCGGATAACGGCATTCATGTATTTGGCGTCTTCCTCGGAAGGGAGGTATTGCGCCGCGATCCGCGAGTCGTGCGCATTCTTGAGCAGCGGGTTCTTTTTCCTGCGGGTCGTGTCCATGCGTTCCTCCTTGTAAGGCAGCGGCATAGGGTTGTCATAACGGTATCCCGTGGTACTGTAGACCAAGCCCAGTGCATGCTCGAGGGACGGGATCGAATCCGCGTCATTCAGCGCCGAGATACAGGGATACCAGGAGCTGACCCTTCGCTGGATGTAATAATCGATGTTATCCCTGAAAAGCCTGTAAATCCTGGACGGTTCCACATCCGTTTGTTCGATGATCTCCCGGTCCGCGTCGGACAGATAGTACAGCGGGTCATAGGGGATGAGCAGCACGCGGGTAAGGCCGGAATCCGGCTGCTGGCTTTCATGCCCGCTATCCTGTGCGGCTGACGTTACCGGGACAATCAACAGGAGTACAAGCCACAAGCTGTGAAGTGAAGGACGCATGGAATGACTTTCGTAATCGTGAAAATTAGCCACAGGAGTCACCCGGGCGGGGAACCCGGTGTCGAATTATGAAAAACGGGATGTTAATGGCTGCGGAAAGCGAAATTCAATTCAGGATGTGCTTCCAGATATCGTTTCCGAATGCGAAGATCATCAGCGCCAGCAGGATCACCATCCCTACGATCTGTGACCGTTCGAGAAACTTATCGCTCAGCTTGCGCCTGGTCACCGTTTCGACCAGCAGAAATATCACATGGCCCCCGTCCAGCGCCGGGATGGGAAGGATATTCATGAAAGCCAGGATCATGGACAGCAGGCCGGTGATATACCAGAACTTGGCCCATTCCCAGGTACCACCGTATATGGTGGCGATGCCAATCGGGCCCTGGATGGACTCACTGGCTTTTTCCTCCCCGGTAAAGATGCGTCTCAGGCCCTTGGCATTCGACACCAGGCTTTCGAACGCATCGCTGGTACCGTACCTGATCGCGGCTCCCAGGCTGTAGGCTTTCTTCTGGTAATCGGGATGGATGGAGAAGGTGGGCCTGTAGTAGAACCCGGCAAGACCTTCATCGCTCACCGGGACTTCGAGGTTCATGGATCCGCCCTGGCGCCGGATCCGGAGGTTGACGATGGCGCCCTTGTTACTGGTAAAAGTCTGTTTCAGCGACTCCTCGTCTGATACGGCCTCGCCATTGACCGCCACAATGGTATCCCCGGCCATGAGCCCGGCCGCCTTGGCGTTACCGTCTTCCACGACACCGGTTACCTGGAACACCATGTCACCTGCGCCAATGAAGGTACCCGTGGCGGATTTGTAGAAACGTTTGTAAAAATTTTCAGGTACCTGGACAGCCATGGTCTGGCCGTTTCTCAAAACGGTAAGCGTGGCACCGAACATGATACGTGTTGACAGCAGGTCGTCGAACCGTTCGAATGACTTTCCGTTGATGGCCAGCACCCGGTCGCCGTCATGCAACCCTACTTCCTTGCCCAGCTCCCCAATGCGAACCCCTTGCGTTACCTCTTCATTTGGCAGGTAATACTGCTTGTAGTTGAGCAGGTAAAATGAATAAATCGAAATTCCCAGGATCACGTTCATGGCAACGCCTGCCACCATCACGATCAATCGCTGCCAGGCGGGCTTGGACCTGAATTCCCATGGCTCAGGCGGCTTGGCCATTTGCTCCTTATCCATTGATTCGTCGATCATGCCCGCGATCTTCACATAGCCGCCCAGGGGCAGCCAGCCTACCCCATACTCAGTGTCACCCTTCTTGAAGCTGAACAGCTTTACTTTCCAGGCGTCGAAAAAGAGATAGAACTTCTCCACCTTGATGCCAAAGGCACGGGCAGCAAGGTAGTGCCCCAGCTCGTGCAGCGTAACAAGAATGGATAAGCCCAGGATCAACTGGGCAGCCATAACCAGGCCTGTCATAAGTTAAGGTAAGTTTCCGTGGGAAAAATCAGCCCGCTAAGTTATCAATTTTTTTAAGCGAGATTATGCGATCGGCCGCATCCATGGCAGCTTCGTGGGCGGTAAAATAATCCTTCATTTGCGGCTGCTGGTTATGAGGCACCTGGTCCATGCAGTATGCCACGATGCCGGTGATGTCATTAAACCGGATGCGGCCTTTCAGGAAGGCGCCCACGGCCGCCTCGTTGGCCGCATTCATAACGCAGGGCATCGTGCCCCCTTTGTTCATGGCCCGCCGGGCGAGCGACAATGCATCGAATGTATCAGTGTCCGGCGCTTCGAAGGTGAGCCCGGGGAATTTCGCAAAATCGAATCGTGGAAACGATGACCGCAGCCTGCCCGGAAATCCCAGTGCGTACTGGATCGGTAGCTTCATGTCAGGCAGGCCCATCTGGGCTTTCATGCTGCCATCCTCGAACTGTACAATACTGTGAATGACAGACTGCGGATGCACGATCACCTCGATACGGTTTTCTTCCACCCCGAACAGCCATTGCGCTTCTATCATTTCAAGGCCTTTGTTCATGAGGGTGGCCGAATCGATGGTGATCTTGGCCCCCATATCCCAGTTGGGGTGATTGAGGGCCTGTTCACGGGTGACCTCCTGCAAAAAGGCCTTGTCCCTGCCCCGGAACGGCCCGCCGGAAGCCGTGAGAATGATCTTCTCGATGGCGTTTCCGCTTTCACCCTGCAGGCACTGGCAGATGGCGGAATGCTCTGAATCCACGGGGATAATGCGTGACCCGTGCCTGCGCGCGAGCTTCATGATCTCCGCGCCGGCCACCACCAGGGTTTCCTTGTTGGCCAGTGCCAGGTCAATGCCGGCCGACAATGCGGCAAGGGTAGGGGCGAGTCCAGCAAAGCCCACCATGGCGGTCAGCAGCATGTCAGGTTTCTTGACCTCCATCACCTGGGTCACCGATTCTGCCCCCGCGTAAACCTTTATGTTTTTCGGTGCAAGCGAATCACTGACCTGGCCGTACCGGTCCTTGTTGCCGATGACCACGGTATCCGGTTTGAACCGCAGGGCCTGTTCAATCAGCAGTTCCGCGTTGTGATGCGCGGTCAGCAGGTCGACTTCGAATACATCCGGGTGTGCGGCCATCACCTCGAGCGCCTGGCGTCCGATGCTGCCCGTGGATCCCAGGATCCCGATGCGCTTGCGATTTTCTTTTTCTTGCACCTGTCCTGGAATGTCAGAATGAAATGAACTCCAGCGGATCTACGGCAGTGCCGTTATACCAGAGTTCAAAATGCAAATGCGGGCCGGTGGTGAATTCCCCCGAGTTGCCGATGATGGCCACAGCTTCGCCGGCTTTGACAAAGTCACCGGGCTTTTTCAGCAATGCCGAGTTATGCTTGTACATGGATAAAAGGTTATTCCCGTGCTGGACGCCGATGGTATACCCCGTTTCCGTTGTCCAGTCGGATACCACCACCGTGCCATCCAGCGTGGACTTGATCGGTTCATTCGGGCCGGACACCACGTCGACACCGTAGTGCTTGGTGGCGGCATCGAATTCAGCTGTAATGGTACCCTTGAGCGGTGTGAAAAAGAAAAAGGAACTGATCCCGGGCGGTGCGGAGGGCAGGGACGTCAGGCTAAAGGGGTCCTGTGACTCAACCTCGGCGCGGAGCATGGAGTCCTCCGCGGTGCGCACCAGGTTCCGGATGGTGTCATATCGTGTGGTGACAGGCTCCGGAAAGGCACTGTCGGCTTCACCCACCTCGCCGTTGATCACGCGCCGCAGGTTTTCAAGGTACACATCCCGTGCATTCAGCTTGGCCTGCATGCTGTCGGACTGAAGCGTAAGCACCACAAGCTTGCGCCGCATATGCACATCCGTATACCCGGGAATGTACTCCCGCATGGGCGTGAACGCGATGAGACAAATGGTAATGCCTACAAGGATGAGGGTGAGCGTGCCGAAAAACCCCAATACATTCATGGGTGAAAGCCTGAGACTCGACTTTTCCTCGAGGGTCTCATCGTTCATGATCACCATGCGGTACTTATTCCGCAGTTTCCGGTAAATTTTCTTTCTTTTTTTATCCCCGGGGGTCATCTGATCTGGCTTTCCTGAAAAACTATAATTAAGTTTGCCGGTTGTGGCCGCAAATATCGTAATAATCGCCCCTTCAGGCCGATGCGTGCCGGCTGGAACGGATAATAATTCAATCGAATCCGTGTTATAGTACCTGTCATCCCCATGGCCACACGCATGACCCCATCCCTTCGTAACTTCCTCCTTTACACACTGGTGGCTGTTCTTGTGGGGGGCATGTATTCCTGCTCACGGAAGAAAAACACATTTATCAGCCGCAATTACCACAAACTGACCGGGCGGGATAATTATTATTTCAACGGCAGGGAAAAGGTGAAGGCTGGTGCCGCCCAGCTGGCGGAGTTGCATGAGGATCAGTACGACCGTTTGCTGAAAGTCTTCCGGTATGCGGATGAGGAAAAGGCGAAATCCGTGTTCCCTGACATGGACGAGGCGATCAAGAAGGCCAGCATCGTCATCCAGCGGCACTCCATGATCTTCGACGGCGAGGAAAAAAACCCCTGGGTGCGGGAAAGCTATTTGCTGATTGGGAAGGCACATTTTTACAAGCACGATTACTGGGCCGCCATTGAGACTTTCCAGTTCGTGGCTTCTTCCTACAGCGGGGAGGATATCCGGTACGAGGCGCTGATGTGGCTTACACAATGCTACCTGGAGCTGGGCAAGACCCCGGACGCCGAATACCTGCTCGACTTCCTGAAGAATGACCAGGGCTTTCCCTGGAAAAAGAAAACCGGTGAATACGCGGCCATCGCGGCAAGCTATCATATCCAGAAGGACGACTACGAGACGGCTGCCATGGAGTTGCAGCGGGCCGTCGACCATACACGCGACAAGCGAAGGCGTATCCGGTATATGTTCATCCTGGGGCAGCTGTACCAGGAAATGGAGGAATACCAGAAAGCGTATGCGCTGTATGAGCAGGTTTCGAAGCGCAACTCAACTTACGAGATGGAGTTCAATGCCCGGATCAACAGCGCACGTTGTTATGACATCACCACGGGAAGTCATGAAATCAAGGAACGACTCCTGAAGATGATCCGCGACGAAAAGAACAGGGACTACCTCGACCAGATCTATTACGCACTCGCCACGATTGCGCAGCGGGAAGACAACGAGCCCGAGGCCATCGGCCTTTACAGGCAGTCGATTTCGGCCAGCACCACCAATACCAACCAGAAAGCGCTGTCCTACCTGGAGCTTGCCGAGATATTCTTCAAGCGTCCTGAATACCGGCCTGCACAGATTTACTACGACTCAACGGTAACCTTCCTCTCGGAAGATCACCCTGATTACGACATTATCTTCAGCAAGAAGTCCAGCCTGGCTAAGCTGGTGAAGAACCTTAATGTCATACAGCTTCAGGACAGCCTGCTGGCACTGGCCGGGATGACCGAGGCCCAGCGGAAAGCTGCCATTGATGCGGTGATCGCGTCAGAGATTGCAGAACGGGAACGGGAAAAGGCCATCCGGGACTCGCTGAAGGCTAACGAAAGGCAGCTGGAAGAAATCCCGTCGAGCGGCCAGCCGTATTATACCGGTGCCAACGCCAATAAATTCAAGCCGACCGGGGCCGGCTGGTATTTCTATAACCCCAGCACCGTAAGCTTCGGCGTGAATGAATTCGCGAAGCGGTGGGGCAAGCGCGAACTCGAAGACAACTGGCGGCGCAGCAGCAAGGGACTAGAGGCCGGCACCGCTTTCATCGAGGAGACGCCCGAGGAGGAAGTGGACAGTACCGAAGCCATAGAAACGGCACGGCGTGACAGTATTATGAAGCTGAATGATGCCGAACGCAAGAAGGCATACCTGGAATCCGTGCCGCTGACCGAAGAGGAGCAGGAAAAGGCGCATACCCGTATCCTGGAGGCATACTATAACGTGGGCCTGATCTACAAGGAGCAGCTGCTGGATTACCCCGCTTCCGCACGCACCTTCGAGACCATGATGAGCAAGTACCCGGAGAACCGCTTCATGCTGCCAGCCTATTATAACCTTTACAGGACCTATATGGCCATGGGCGATACCGTGAAGGCGGAAAAGTACAAGGATATCCTGCTGATAGAGCATCCTGACAGCGAGTACGCCAAGCTTATTCTCAACCCGAACTACTACCAGGAAAACCTGAAGAAGACGGCAATCCTGCAGGTTTACTATGAGAATACATTCCGGGCTTACAAGAACCGGCAGTATTACGCGGTCATAGACAGGAAGCAGAATGCGGATTCCCTGTTCCCGCCCAACGAGCTCAGTCCCAAGTTCGCATTCCTGGAGGCGCTGGCCATCGGGAAAACCAGGCCGCAGCCGGACTTCGAGGCTTCGCTTAAAAAGATTATCGCGCGGTACCCCAGGGACTCCGTCAGTGTAAGGGCGCGCGATATCCTGGACCGCATGGCCAATATGCAGTATGCATTACCGCTGGACACCGGAAGCACAGTCACGGAGGAGCCCGCGGAAGTGCAGCCGCCGAAACCCAAGGTACCGTTCAAATTCAGCCCGGACACGGCCCACTATTTCATGGTCATGTTCGCCGTGGGTTCGATGGACGCCAATGACCTCAAGATTAAATTCTCGGATTATAACAAGAAGTACTACAGCACGTCTGAATTAACGACTTCCGACGGCCTGCTGCAGCTTGACCAGCAATTCGTCATGGTCAGGGCTTTTGAAAACGGGAAAAAGGCAGGTGCCTACATGAAAGGTGTGTTGGAGGAAGGCAGCCTGTTCCACAACATCGACGTCAGTACGCTCAGCATTTTCACCATCACGCCGGATAACATGATCCTGTTGGTGCAGAGCAAGGACCTGGACGCTTACAAGGCGTTTTACAAGGCATCTTATTCCAAGGGGAACTGAGAGGTTTTATCGGCTTTTCAAGGTTCAGGAAATGGTTGGACTGTTGAGCTGTTGAGGTGTTCCAGGAAATTGACGATCCCTGACCCTGCCTTTCAACTGCTCAGCTATTCCGCCCGAATGCCTGACCGGCGTGCGCGGCAATCTCATCATTCAAGCCGGAAGGCAACAACCATTAGAAAACAGGGGAAAGCGTTTAAGGTTAGAGATTGGGTAAAAGTTGAAAGTCGAAGTGGTCTGCAAGCCTCAACTATCAACCATCAACATATTACAATGCTATTTCTTAAGAATACTACCGGAAGAAGCAATGCTTTCCGGATAAGCAATGCCAGTCTGATCACGGTACACGCCTGGATGCAGGGACCACCGGTCACGAAAACGCTGATCACTGATTATTGCTCACTATAGGACTTCCGATTACCGCTGCCTTCTGCCGCTTTTTCCCAATAGCAGGCAGCTTCTGATTAAGCAATTGTTAATTCGAAGGTAACTGTTCAGGCACCCTTACCCCCACATGAAGTAAGCGAATGAAATGCTGAAAATCACCCCTACCAGGTCGGCCAGCAGCATGACGGGGATCGAATAACGGGTGTTTTTGATCGACACCGAGCCGAAATACAGGGCGACCACGTAGAAGGTCGTTTCGCTTGAACCTTGCAGCACGCAAACGAGTTTCCCGATAAACGAATCCGGCCCATAGGTGCGCATGGCATCGATCATGAAGCCGCGTGCACCGCCCGCGCTGAACGGCCTCAGGAAAGCGGTGGGAAGACCCTCGGCAAACCTTGTGTCCAGGCCTGCCCAGGCGATAAATGATTTGATGGGGTCGATGATGAGGTCGAAGGCGCCGCTGGTACGAAGCATGCTCACCGCCACGAGCATGCCCACCAGGTAGGGTATGATGCGTACCGCCGTTTCAAAGCCCCCCTTGGCGCCATCCACGAATGCCTCGAATATGTTGATCTTCTTGTACAGCCCTCCCGCTATAATGCCAAGGAATACCAGCAGGATGGCGCCATTGCTGAACGTATCGGAAAAAAGTTCGAGTGCGTAGGGCTGAAGGGATGTGAGGAACCAGACGAACAGGCCCAGCAGGGCGGCGATGGTGAACACCGGGAAGAAGAGCTTCGGGTGCAGCAGGTTGATCCGCTGCTTCAGCGAGGTCACCAGCATGGCGGTCATCGTGCAGATGAACGTGGAAAGCATGAGGGGAATGAAAATCTCGTTCGGGTTCAGGGAACCGTTGGCGGCACGCACGGCGATGATGGACACGGGAATGAGCGTTAGCCCGGAAGCATGCAATGCCAGGAACATGATCTGTGCATTGGTGGCTCTGTCCTTATCCGTGTTGAGTTCCTGCAGGCTTTGCATGGCTTTGAGCCCAAACGGCGTGGCGGCGTTGTCGAGCCCGAGGAGGTTGGCGGAAAAATTCATGACCATATGCCCGAAAGAAGCGTGGCCCTTCGGGATATCGGGAAACAGGCGGGAAAGGAACGGGCTGATGAAGCGGCTCAGCAGGCTGATGCCGCCCGCCCTTTCTGCGACATTGAGCAGCCCCATGAACAACGCCAGCGTGCCTATGAGCCCGATAACGATGATGATGGCGAACTTCCCCGTCTCGAAAATGCCGTCTATGTTCTTGGGCAGGAAGTAGTGGACATCGCCCGCGGCGATTACCTGCTGGCCCGCGAAGGCCGCCAGCATGGCCAGGCGCAGTGAGTCCGTGTTGGAGATACGGGTGACGACGGTGGCGCTACTGAAGATATCCCCCGAACTTTCGATGGCAAACACCCCGGCAAGGGAGTCGGCATGTGCAAGTTGTTCTTCCTCCAGCCCGTGAAAATATACCGGGCCTTCGAGGCCTGCCTGAAAGTTGCCGCCAGGGCCTGCCCGTGCGAACCGAAGGTTCCGGATGGCGCTTTCCAGCCGTGGCCGGGCATCCGGGCCTTCCGGACCGGTGACGATGTACTTGCAGCGAAACGGATCTTGGCCGGCTTGCCAGTTGGCAGCCTGCAGCTTGCCGGCAATGCTTTCAAGTGTCGTGTCGACGGGATGGGTGAGATCGTAGTACGCTACCCGCGGGAAGGATTCCTCGCCCTGCAGCTTGCGTTCGGTTACCAGGTCGCTGAAAATATTTCTATCGCCGCGGATGTAATGGTAACAGGCCACCGCGATGGAAAAGATGATGAGATAGGACCAGACCCGGCTGAGCGCCATATGTAAGCGTTACGAATGCGAAATTTAGGAACATGCATTGCCGCGATCAGGTGGGGCGGAAAAACATTTCCACACGATTTTGTTTGCGGAATACAAAAGGGATGCCTTTGCCCTTCCCTGCACGGGTTTGCGTGATGATGGAAACGTGTTTTGACGGCAGGCCCTGACCCGGCAATCAGGAATCCCCGTACATCTTTATCACGGGATCATGAACACCATCCGGACCGGAGAGGAGCTTCCAGATTTTTTCTGCAATGTCACCGGGTGATATCCATTTTGAAAAATCCGCATCGGGCATGGCCTTCCTGTTAACCGGCGTGTCGATGGTGTCTGGTACGAGCACGGATGCATGGATGCCGGTCGTGGCGCTGTCTGCATTAATGCAGGTTGCCAGGTCGTGTACCATTGCCTTTGACAAGGCATAGGCCATGATATCCTTCCCTTCAGCAAGATTCAGCGCCGGCTTCGAACCCACGAAGACCAGGCGCCCCCCGCTTTCACGCATGACATCGCATACCGGCCTGGCAAACGCGAAGGTTGTATAAAAGTTTAGCCGGACCATACGGTCCAGGTCGGCGAAACGGGTTTGGCCCAGCGGGCCCGCTGCAAAGCCACCGATGGTGGCGACGAGACCATGAATGCCACCGTGCTTTCCGGCTGCATCCCGGACGATGGACTCCACTGCCGCTTCATCGAGCGCATCGGCTTTTACAGTTTCGACGTTTCGTGCGCGATCCGTTTCGCCTTTCGACCGCGGCGATACCACAGCCATGACAGGTACATCCTCCTTGCGCAACCTGTCCACGACGGCTTTGCCGAGGTGGCCGGAGGCGCCGGTCACGATCACCAGTTTTTTGCGGGTCAACGGAGGAAGCCGTAGGTAAATTTGAGGTTGGCGGCGAGGGATCGTGTCAGCCCGTCGGGCCTGTTATCGCGGACCACGGCAGGGCTTCCGCCCTGCAGGATGATTGCCGCCCGCCCGCTCAGGTTGTAATGCAGGGAGGCGGTGATGTTCAGGGTCAGCCCGTCGGATCCCGTTACCGGCCGCAGGATGCCTTCGTCCCCGATGGCGACCTTGTCTTCCCCCGTGCGATAGATGGCCAGGATGCCGGGGGTGAACCGGAACTTATCGAAGGTGAATGTTTTTTCTGCCCGCAGGATGGCGTCGTTGGCCCGCTCCAGTCCCGCGGATTCGAAATAGGCCAGGGCGGCATCGTCAAAGCTCCAGGCGCCGTGCGAGAAGCCGTTTTCGTTTTCATGTGAAAGCACATGCTGGTAGCCCAGGCCCACGTGCCATGTGCCATACTGCCATGCGGCACCCACCAGCAGGTCATGTGTGCCCAGTCCAGGCTGGTAGGGCATGGGCAGTGGCAGCCCTTCTTCATCCAGGCCCGTTTTCCCGGTACCCAGTTTACCCCCGAGTGAAAGGTATACCACCATATGCTCCTTTCGCATGGCGGCCCAGGTCAGGCTGGCCGCCAGGTCGCCGACACCGCTCGTGGATGCCAGGTCGCCGGAAGTGGAAACAAACGGAATCCTGACCTGCAGCAGAAGGTCGCGCACAATGGAGACTTCAATTTCAGGCACCACCTGGATGACCGATACGCCTTCCTCGCCGGCGCCGTATCCTGCGGAAATGCCGGCCCGCAGCAGGTTCAGGCTATCCGGCGGGCCCTCCTGTTTGAGCGCCCCCATGGTGCATACACCTGCATCGCTGCAACCCTGGGCATGCACCTGCCCCCCGGGCAACCAGCCAATGCAAAGGGTCAATGCCATCACCACAGGTCGGACCCATGAGGTTCGTGTAAAGCAGCGTTCTTTCATTTGAGTCTAAGCTAATAATTTTTATAAACAATACCTTTTCATTTTGGTTTCCGGCAAATCAAATTATTTTTGCCCGCTTCAAGGTGAGAACAATTCCCGGTATTATATCCTATGTCACGCACCCGTTGCTGATGCCCCTTTATGCCATGTCCATCCTGTTCAGCCTGGACTCCTACCTTTCGTTCAGCATTCCAGGACAGGTGAAAGGATTTATTTTCGCTACGGTTCTCATCACTACCTTCGCCCTCCCTGCGTTGTTCGTGCTGTTACTATACCAGCGTGGAAAAATAAAAACGCTGGAAATGGAAACTGTTGACGAACGTCGCCTGTCATTCCTTACCACCGCCGTCTTTTACATGATCGCCTACTGGATGATGAGACTGTTGCCTTTACCGCAGTTGTTCCCGGCTGTTTTTGCCGGTGCGTCGGTTATGATCGTCCTGGCATTCTTTGTGTCCTTTCAGTGGAAGATCAGCGTGCATATGATGGGTGTGGGGGCATTGCTTGGCCTGTTATGGTGCCTTCCTGAGATCCTTTATGTAAACATACTGCCCTGGTTTATATTCCTGCTCATTGCCGCAGGTCTGATCGGCACCACCCGGTTGCTCCGGGACGCGCATACGCCTGCACAGGTGTATTCCGGCTTCTTCCTGGGATTTATTGTACAAATGGGTTTTATCAGATACTTAACTTAAATTTCAATTTATATGCTTTATGTGAAAAAATCCGGCCTTCCCGGTGCCGGAAAAGGACTGTTTACGGACTCCCTGATCAAGAAGGGAACCAAGGTGGTCGAATACAAGGGGGAGATCATCGACATGAAGGAATATGACAAGCGTGCGGAACGGGATGAAGCCGGGTATATGCTGTATGGAAACAAGGAACTGTGCATAGATGCGTACCGGACGCCACAGTATCTCGCCAGGTATGCCAATGACGCCAAGGGCCTAGGAAAGAAGAATGGATTATTCAATAATTGCTACTACGACTTTTTCGGTAAGAAGGGCTGGATCGTCGCCTACCGGAATATCCAGCCGGGATCCGAGATCCTGGTGGGATATGGCAAGGAATACTGGGATGACGTCAAATACAACCTGAAGCTCGACCGGCTTGAAAAGGCCCGACGCAAGCGAAAGGCGGAAGCCAGGAAGAAGAAAACGAAAAAGAAAAGCGGAAAAAAGGCCGTAACCAGGAAGGCGAAGAAGGCAGGTGGGAAGAATGCTGCCGGGAAAAAGACCGCATCACGCGGCCGCAAAGCCGGCAGGAAGTAACGTTGCGTTGCGTTGAAGCGGCGCTGATCCTGTATCAGAATCCGAAAAGTTCGTACTGCAGCAGGTAGGTAAATGCACCTGCGAAATAGCCCACCACGGCCAGCCAGGCGATTTTTTTCAGGTACCACATGAAATTTATCTTTTCGATGCCCATGGCGGCCACCCCGGCTGCTGACCCGATGATGAGCGCACTGCCGCCGGTTCCGGCGCAATAGGCGAGGAAAGTCCAGAAAAATGAGTCGGTGGGGTACTGCGTAAGGTCGTACATCCCCATGCTGGCCGCTACCAGCGGCACGTTATCCACGATGGAGGACAGCAGGCCGATGATCATGATGATCAGCGCTTCCGACTGAATCTGGCCCGACAACCAGGCAGCGGCACTTTGCAGCAGCCCGGTCGCTTCCAGTGTCCCTATGCAAAGCAGGATTCCGAGGAAGAACAGGATGCTCGAGGTGTCAATCTTGCGAAGGGCGTATAGCACGGAATAACGGTCGCGCAGGCTTTCAGCTTTCTTGTGGTGCAGGATTTCCGTAAGCGTCCACATGAGACCGAGGCTGAGCATCATACCCATGAAAGGGGGCAGGTGGGTCAGCGTTTTGAATATGGGCACGAAGATAAGCGCGCTTACACCCGAGAAAAAAACAATCTGCTGTTCCCGCTTTTCGACTTTCGTTGATTCGTCGAGCAGGATCTCGGGTCGCGGTACATGGCCCCGCATCCGGATCGAAACCACCAGCAACGGAATGACCATGCACACCAGGCTGGGGACGATGATGCTTTTGATGATATGTATGGTCGTGATCTGCCCGCCAATCCAGAGCATGGTGGTGGTGACATCGCCGATGGGCGACCAGGCACCACCGGCATTTGCGGCTATAACGATGATGCCCGCGAAGAACAGGCGTTGATTCTTGTCGTTGATGAGTTTGCGAAGCAGCGAAATCATCACGATGGTTGTGGTGAGGTTGTCGAGGATGGCGGACAGGACGAAGGTGAGCGAGCTCACGATCCACAGCAGACCGGGATTACGCTCAATGGTTATACGCCGGGTAATGATCTCGAAACCGTTGTGGGAATCGACCAGCTCCACAATGGTCATCGCGCCAAGCAGGAAGAAAAGGATGCCCGAGATCTCACTCAGGTGGTGCAGCAGCTCCTCATTGACGTGATGATGCGATTCCCCGGCCATCACGTACAGCGTCCAGGTCACCACTCCTGTCACCAGCGCAGAGGCCGCCTTGTTCACCTTGATGGTATGCTCGAAGGCTATGGCCAGGTAGCCCAGGATAAAAATGATGACGATCAGCGAGTACATGGCGTCCTTACCGGGCGCAGCACACCCGGAAAAGATGTGCGTTTCCGCGTTGGTTGGATTGCGTGCAAAGGAAATAATTTCAGGTAAATACCGGCGGATCCGGGACGCTTCGCGGGTTAACCGGCTGGTGATGCTCTCTTTATGCTCCCGTTTTCGCCGATATTCCCGGGGCCAGCACATGCCGGCGAAGCCGCCCGATGAATGCTTCCGCTTCACGGATGGAACGGATACCCGGGACGGCAAGTGCAAGCCTTCCCCGTTCCTCCCGCAGGGTACAGCCAGCCTCCGGCATCTTAACGAATTCGATCACCGCGGCGAATACGGCCGACTTGTAAAACGCGGAACCGGAAGGGGAAACAAACCAGCCTTTCATTCTCCCGTTCTTCAGCACCATTTTTTCAAATCCGGCCTGCCTTGCGTCCCGTCGCAGCCGGACCGTATCGAGCAGTTCCGTTACCGGGCGGGGTACCGGACCGAACCGGTCCTCCAATGCAGCAGCAAAGCGCTGCAGGGACTGCTCATCCTGGATTTCGTCCAGTTCCCGGTACAGGCTCAGCCGCTCAGCAGAGCTCTCCACATATTCTGTGGGGATCAGGATCTCGAGGTCCGTTTCGACCTGGCAGTCCCGGACGAATTCCGTTGCGCCCTCACGGTCGTCGCGTTTGAAAAGGTCTTTGAAATCCTGCTCTTTCAATTCAGTCATGGCTTCATCCAGGATCTTGTGATAGGTCTCGAAGCCGATCTCAGAGATGAACCCGCTTTGTTCACCGCCCAGCAGGTTACCGGCGCCCCGGATGTCGAGGTCACGCATGGCGATGTTGAAGCCGCTGCCCAGGTCTGAAAACTCTTCGATGGCCTGCATCCGCTGCCGGGCGTCCGGTGATAATACCGAAAGGGGCGGGGTGATCAGGTAGCAGAATGCCTTCTTGTTGGCCCGGCCCACCCGGCCGCGCATCTGGTGCAGGTCGCTCAGTCCGAAATGCTGCGCCTGGTTGATGAGGATTGTATTCGCGTTGCTGATGTCCAGTCCTGATTCCACGATGGTGGTACTCACCAGCACATCCGCCTCCCCGTTGATGAATGACATCATCACCCGCTCAAGCGCCGCTCCCTCCATCTGGCCATGGCCCACCACGATCCGTGCCTGGGGACAAAGTTTGCGTAACATGGCGGCCATGTCCTGGATGTCCTGAATCCTGTTATGGATGAAGAATACCTGTCCGCCGCGTGAGATCTCGTAGTCGATGGCTTCCCGGAAAATCTCCTCCCTGAAAACGTGCAGTTCGGTCGTTACGGGGAAGCGGTTGGGCGGGGGCGTATTGATGATGGACAGGTCGCGGGCGCCCATAAGTGAAAACTGCAATGTGCGTGGTATGGGCGTGGCGGTAAGCGTAAGTGTATCCACGTTGGTACGCAGGGCCTTGATCTTTTCCTTGGCCGATACACCGAACTTCTGTTCCTCGTCCACGATCAGCAGACCAAGGTCCCTGAATCTTATATCCTTGCTCAGGAGCCTGTGGGTGCCGATGATGATCTCGGTTTTTCCTTTCTGCAGTGCATCAAGCGATTTTTTCTGCTGCGCGGTGGACTTGAACCTGTTGATATAGTCAACGGTGCAGGGAAACTCCGCCAGCCGTTCAGAAAACGTGCGGTAATGCTGCATGGCCAGGATCGTCGTGGGAACCAGCATGGCCACCTGTTTCCCGTCTGTGGCAGCTTTGAATGCCGCCCTGATGGCGATTTCCGTCTTGCCGAAGCCAACATCGCCGCAAATAAGCCTGTCCATGGGCGAGGGGATCTCCATGTCCGACTTCACATCCTGGGTGGCCTTGAGCTGGTCCGGGGTGTCCTCGTAAATAAAGGAAGCTTCCAGTTCGGTCTGCAGGTAGCTGTCAGGCGCATAGGCAAATCCTTTCTGTGCCTTGCGCCTGGCATACAACATGATGAGATCGCGCGCAATGTCCTTGACCTTTTTCTTGGTGCGTTGTTTCAGGGTCGCCCATGCTGGAGAGCCCAGCTTGTTAAGTGCAGGCGCCTTTCCTTCCTTGCCGGTAAATCGCGCGATCCGGTGAAGGGAATGGATGCTGATGTAAAGGATGTCATTGTCCTTGTACACGAGCCGGATCGCCTCCTGTTCCCTGTCGCGTACGACAATCTTTTCCAGCCCGGCAAACTTGCCCACGCCATGATCGATGTGCGTCACGTAATCTCCGGGCTTCAGCGCATACAGGTCCTTGAGGGTTAACGCCTCGTTGCGGCTGAAATGCTTTCGCAGGCGGTAGCGGTGATAGCGGTCAAACACCTGGTGATCGGTATAGCAGGCCAGCTTCAGGTCCGTGTCAATGAAGCCTTCGTGCACCGAGAGCACAAGGGAGGAAAAGAGGTCCGCGGCTTCGAACCGGCGTACGGGACCCGTTTCCTTCTTCGCGAGGTCATCGAAAATATTGAAGATGCGTTCAGCCTGCTTGGCGGTATCGCAAAGGATGACGTTATCGTATCGGCCGGACTTGTGTGCTGCCAGGTCGCCGGCCAGCAGGTCGAAATTCTTGTTGAAGGAAGGCTGTGGTTGCTGCCGGAATTCGAAGACACGCTGCGGTTCGTACATCGGTCGTTCCCCGAATTCGAATCGCTGAAATTTCTCCACAGAGGCGACCAGGTGATCCGCGGTTTCAAAAACGCCCCGGACCCGGTCTTCCTCATCGTCACGGGCTGGTTTACCGGCCTGTTCCTCGTGCGCCCTGATCAGTTCGGTGCATAACTTGAAATCCCTGAGCCAGCAAACAGCACCTTCCGGAATGAATCCGAAGAAGGGAGTGGATTCGCTGCTGCCTGTGCGTTCCCTGATGTTGGGAAGGATAGTCACGAACTGCAGTTGCTTTTCCGACAACTGCGTCTGTGGCTCAAAACTTCGAATGGACCCTACCGTGTCACCGTTGAACTCGAGCCGGTATGGCAGCTCACTCGCAAATGAGAATATATCGACAATCCCCCCACGTACCGCGTACTGCCCGGGCTCGAAAACGAAATCTGTCCTTTCAAAGCCCGACTCATCCAGGAATCCGGACAGGAAATCGATGGTAAGGGATTCCCCCGTGCGGGCTTCCATGGTGTTGCGTGACAGGCTTCCCCGGGTAATCACCTGCTCATGTATGGCTTCCGCGCTCGTGACCACGGTGAAGGGCCCCCGGGCACGGCTGATCCGGCTCAGTGTTTCCGCCCGGTGCAGGATGCTGTTGTTATCCGGCTGATTATACGACCACGGCTTTTTGAAGGACGGCGGAAAAAGCATGGCATGGGGTCCTCCCAGGCTAACCAGGTCATGATGGAAATAAGCAGCCTCTTCCCGGTCAGGCAGTACCACCACGGCGGGCTGGTCCGCCGCCCGGTGCATGAGCGTCAGCAGGAATGCCGGAGCGGAACCCCTGAGGCCTTTCAGCCGTACCGCGCCCTGGTGGTCGCCCAGCATGCCATGCAACGCACCAGCATGCGGGTGCCTGCCGAACAGTTCCAGAAGTGTTTTTTTATCCATGTTGCCAAATGGCAAAGCCGGGCATGCCTCGCATCCCGGGGGTGCAAAGATAAGACGGTGCATGCCAAAAGACCACGAACGATTACTTTTGACGGGTGGACCGCACCGCGCTGCCCATTGGCATATTCGATTCCGGAATAGGGGGGCTTACGGTGGCACGTGCCATCAGGCAGGTGCTGCCGGATGAAGCCATCGTCTATTTCGGGGATACGGCCCACCTGCCCTATGGGGACAAATCAAAAGACCTGATTGTCCGGTATGCCACGCGCATTACCGACTTCCTGCTGCATGAAAGGCGCTGCAAAGCCGTGGTGATCGCCTGCAACAGCGCATCGGCAGCCGCCTATGAACACCTGCGTGATGCATACAAAGACAAAGTGCCGGTCATTAACGTGATTGATCCCATGATTGAAGCCGTGATTGCCGATGAAAGGATTGGGAAAGCAGGCATCATCGGCACCAAGACCACCATCGGCTCCGGGGTTTACCAGGAAAAGTTCGGCCGTCGGAAGCCATCGCTGCAGCTGGCGCCGCTGGCCACCCCCCTGCTGGCCTCCATGATCGAGGAAGGCTTTTATGAGAACAAGATCAGCCATACAGTGCTGGACGCCTATTTATCAGACCCCATCCTGGAAGGGATTGACGGCCTCATCCTGGCCTGTACCCATTACCCGCTCATCAAGAAAGAGATCGCCGGCTATTTCGACAGGCCTGTGATTATCCTCGATTCAGCCGAAGTGGCAGCCGCCAAGCTGAAGGATATCCTTGCCAGGGAGCACCTTGCCGGTCCGGGTGGCGGGAAGGACCATTTTTACGTGTCGGACTATACCACCTCGTTTGAAAAGGCTACCCGCCTGTTTTTCGGAAACCGTGTCAGGCTCGAGAAGGTGCGGCTTTAGGCCGATGACCTACCATCATGCAAAAGGATGATTTTCTTGGGTGAACGGCCTGTTTTCTTGGGTGAATGTTGGAAAAGCCCCTTTTCTTGACTATTTTCGCCCTTGCAGCGGATCGGTAGAAGGGTAAGCCCGGTTCACCGGGAAGTGCAATGACTAACCAGATGATCAGTAAGTTAAACAGGGACCGCAAGGTTTTTTGGATTTGCCTGCACGCCGGGCTTTTCGTGGCATCCCTGATCACACTTGTTTTCATGTCTCTGTATCGATAGACAGCCATGTCTGCATCATAAATGTGTTTGTTAGGTTTAGGTACAGCAATTGCCCCGTCCCCCGGGGCATTGTTGTTTTAGGGGGTATGGTTTGCGGTTCTGCGTCAAAGGCAACTGCTCACCCAACCCCAAAAAATCATCTCTACCGTTTGAACGTACGTTTGCAGGCCCGATAGACCGGCGGAAGCAATTGTTCCCGGCTTCAGGCTGCTCAGCCGGCCCTGTCAGGAATACTTCTGAAGTACGATCCGAAAAGTGGTCCCACGCCCGGCTTCCGAGCTTTTTACGAAAACCTGCCCGGCGTGATATTCTTCGATGATGCGCTTGGAAAGGGAAAGGCCCAACCCCCAGCCGCGGCTTTTGGAAGTATATCCGGGTTTGAAAACGGTCTTGAATTTGGATTTGGGAATGCCCTTTCCTGAATCGGCAATGTCGATATACACAAACTGCTGCTGGTCCGTCACATGGACCTTGATACTGCCATCGCCCTCCATGGCATCGATGGCATTTTTAAACAGGTTTTCCAGGACCCATTCGAATAGTGCAATATTAACCTGGGCATAGATTACATGCGAATGGTTAGGCATGGAGGTCAGGGAAAAACTGATCCTCGACGATGACCGTGATTTGATATAGTCGATGGAGCGTGCGATGACTTCCTTTATATTCTCCTTTTGCAATGCGGGTGCCGAACCGATCTTCGAAAAACGGTCCGTGATCGTCTGAAGCCGGCTGACATCTTTTTCAATTTCCCGCAGATGGTCATTGGTCTGACCTTCCGACTTGAGGTATTCCACCCATGCCACCAGGGAGGAAAGCGGCGTACCCAGCTGGTGGGCTGTTTCCTTTGCCATGCCCACCCATACCTGGTTCTGTTCCGCCTTGCGCGAGGTGCTGAAGGCCAGATAGGACACCAGCAGGAATAGCGTGATCACGGTCAACTGGAAGTAGGGGTAGTACTGGAGGTTTGTGAGCAGGTAGGAGTCCTTGTAATAGATATAGTCGAAGCTGTTCTTGTCGTACTGGACCCGGATAGGCTCATGCTGTGATTTCATGATACGGATCTGTTCCGTCACGTAAACGGGCGACGCCATGAGGGCCGAGTCGAGGTTGGTAAAGTTCTTCAGTACATCGTTGCTGTCTGTCTGGATCACCGGGATGGTGGTATTGCTTTGAAGTACGTTGAAGGCGAATGTCAGGTCACCGGTATTGTCCGTCACATCGGAGAGATGCCGGACAGCCTGGGCCCACAATTCGACCTTCATCTTTTCCTGCCCGGACAGCTTTTCAACCAGCGAATTGGTATACCAAAGCGAACTGATGCCGATGAGCAGGGCAGCCAGCAGCAACAGCAGTTTCCAGCGTTGTTTGCGCGTATAGATATTCACAACGAAATAGGGTGTTCACCGGGAACGGCCGGTGGAACGAATTAAGACAATGTAAAAGTCAGTTCAGATGGCTGCGGTTTGGGAAACGCTGCAAATTAAGAGGTTTTTTCGAAAATGTAAACAACCTATTTGCCCGTACTGCCAAATCCGCCCGCCCCGCGGTCGCTTTCCGCCAGTTCTTCAGCAGGTTCCCAAGCCACAGCCGCATGGGGTGCGACCACCATTTGCGCGATCCGGTCACCATTCTCCACGGTATAGGAGCTGCCGGAGAGGTTTACCAGCGCCACCTTGATTTCACCCCGGTAGTCGGCATCGATTGTGCCCGGTGCATTAATTACGGTGATTCCGTGCCTGGCGGCCAGGCCGCTGCGCGGCCTGACCTGCGCTTCGTATCCGGCAGGAATTTCGATAAAAAGCCCCGTGGGAATCAGGGCACGCTCCATGGGTGCCAGTGCAACAGGCGCCGTTACATGCGCACGAAGGTCCAGGCCAGCCGCATGTGGTGTTTCATAGGAAGGCAATGGATGGTCTGAGGTGTTAACGATTTTCACTTTCATGGGTCAGTATTTTTTGCTGAATGATCTCCAGGTATGAAAGGCGCGTGTAATATATGAACCAGGCCACAATACCGTATAGCTTTACCGCATCCTCGAGGAATGAATCCTCGGGTATGGGCATGGGAATGAATGCCACTGCCTTTGAAATGCCCACGCAGGCGAAAGCCATTCCCAGCAAGAGGAATTCAGTTCGCAGGATCAGGCGCCAGAAAAAGATGAGGTAGATAATGATGAGGTTGATATATACCAATAGCACGCTGTTTTCAGCAATACCGGCGTACACGGGAAACACTTCCTCATGCAGCAGCATGAAATCATCGAACATCAGCATGGTGGTGATCAGTCCAGAACTGAGCAGGAACGGACGAAGCGGTTCGTTACCCTGGCCGGTCACAATGGCGCTTGCCAGGAAGCAAAATGCGGCGCTTGAGCACCAGAGAATGATCCCGATGTTGGAAAAGAATCCAAGGTAGAAAGGCGCGTTCATCACCGCAGTGGGGTCCTGGGTGAAGTTATCCAGGTCCACTCCCGATTCGATTCCCAGCAATACGACTGCCGACAGCAATGCCGTGGTTGCTGCCAGTGCGATGATGACGATTGGGGTGATATTTTTTAGCTGTTCCCTGATTTTCATGCGAAAACAGTGCCCAAATTAAACTGATTTACCATAATGCCATGATGCCCTGTTGATAAAAACAAGGGTTCTTCCTTACAAGTGCCCGGTGCTGCAGGGCCACCCGTGGCACCTTCGGCCGGACAATTCCGGTAGATTCTTACAGATCAGTGGTATGACTGCAACTCGTTCACGTGTAATGCGTAACAACCGCATATCCACTGATGAAACCTGAGACCGGACATCCATTTGCCGACCTGTCAGATCCCTCCCGCGAGGAGATAAACAGGATCGTGGAGCGCGACCGCCTTTACCGGCGGATCCGTGAGGAGTTGTATTGCAACAGCCGGTATGACCGGTTCTTCAGTCATTTCGAGGAGCAGTCCGTTCATGATTTCATCGCCTATTATGCCGGGAGAAAGGCGGATTACCTGTTGAACGGAGAAAAACATCTGCGCGAAGCCGAATCTGCTCAGCTGTATTTCCGTCACCTGGCAGAGAAATATTTCTGGGAGATCCAGCAGAAAAAGCTTTTCGACCTGCAGTGCCGGTGGCGTGCGGGTGAAGCCGAATTACCCGGGATCGAAGTGACCCGTGATTTCCTGGTCGAGGAATTCAATATCTGCAGCAGCTCACATGTGGCTCCTGTTACCCCGGCGGAACTTCACATATACACCGATTACCTGCAATCCGACATGTACACGCCCGAAAGCCACCATGACCGCTGGCAGGATTATGACTATTTCAGCACCGCGTGGCGTGCTGGAGAAAGTGCATTTCCAAAATGGTACGTTTTTTATGATGAGGCCATTGGCCGGGCGGACCTGTTTTCACTCCCGGACCTCAAAGGGGATAAGGAGAGAAGGTATCTCAGCCATGCCACGCAAAACGACGGGAGAGAGACTCCTGAAATTGAAAATCTGCCCGCCCCCATTGAGCGGCCCGAATTGAAACCGGACTTCCGGACCATGGAGTTTTTCGTATCCACTTTCGAGGACAAAACCCTCTCCCGTTATTTCGTTGCCATGGAGAATGACAGCCGGGACGGCGAACGGAAGCGGCTGGAGGAAGCCCTTCATATTCTGCAGCTGAGTGACAGTCCGGTTGCGGTTCCTGAATCTTCAGACTGGCGCAGGGCCATTATTGCGGCTGCTGACGCGTTCCGGAGGGAAAGCCTGGTCACGTCTATGAAGGAAGTATATGCGGAATACCGGCTCAGGCTGGAAGCCGGCCTGGGCTTTGTCGAAGATGCAGATGCCGCGCTGGTGGACATGTTGCGTGCAAGGGTCACCAAGTACAAGGAGGCGATCTTGCATGGCCGGCGGACGCTGGGCGAGCCAGCTAATTACCGGTACTAGGCCCTTCCCTTTCAATCACGGAATTAACCTTAACCGGAAAATATACTGCCGGGGCGGTTGCAGGTCGGCCGGCCGGCCCATGTATTCGTGGTTGGTGAGGTTCCGGACTACGAACCCCGCTTCCAGGTGCCTGGTGACCTGGTAATACAACCGCAAATCGAATATCCAGTCGCCGCCAGGATGTGTTTCCCGGAAGTGGCGCACCCCTGGCACGGCCTCTTCGAAGAACAGGTCAATATTTTCCATAAACGAATTGAATCGTACGCTGGCCCCGGCGGTGAGCCTGCCGTACCCTGATTCGACATCTGCCTTGATTGTTTGCCGGTGCCGGTACTTGAGCACATTGGTTTTCGAAGTCTGGGTTAAGGTATCCCGTGCCGCGTCGAATGTGGTACTGACCGGGTCGAGCAGCACAATGCCGGCCAGGACCTTCAGCGGAAAGAGGCCGGCGTAACCTTCACCCGTGAAGGTGGCTTCCAGCCCGCGGATCCTCGTATTCCCGATGTTGACAGATCGGAATCCCACCCCGAAGGCAGGGTCGCTGATGGAGCCGTACAGCCCAAAGGTGAATTCCATCATATCCCGGTATTCGCTCCAGAAGGCTGCCAGGTCCACGGCACCCTTCCACGTACCCATTTGAAGCCCCTGGTTCACGCCTGCCTCGGCAGTGAATCCGCTTTCCGGGAGAATGGAATCATTCGGGTACACGACCAGCGGGCCCACCTGCGTGCGGATGTGTTTTTCCGCGATGGACGGAAACCGGTAGCCCTGCCCGAAGGATGCCCGGATATAGGTGTGCGGGTATAGCCGGTAGTTAACCCCGGACCGGAATACCGGACGCAGGTCGTAATGCGTGTTGTCCATCCGGTAATGTTCTGCCCTTGCGCCCGCGGAAAAGGTCCATCGTTCCCATCGCATGTCACCCTGGACATAGGCCGCAAGGTTGTTCGATATGTGGTTACCGTATAGTTCGCTGGACACCTCCGCGTAGCCATTGGTCAGCCCTCCGGTCAGGACCAGGCTGTCATGTACCCGTTTCTGAAACTGGTATTCCCCGTACAGCCATGTTGCGAAGGATTGCTGGTTCGTATTGTTGTTGTTCTCTGTCCGGAAATAACGTGTCCGCACCTTGTGCGTGACCCCGCCGGCGGTGACGCAGGTGAGGTACGGATCGAAGCTTTTCCGGATTGTGCTGTAAGTGGACAGGGTGCCTGCATCGGGAATCAGCGCGCCGGTCGAATCATCTTCCCAGAGCAGGAAAAGCCTGCCGTCCGTCTGCATGAGGTTCGTATTGATCCCGAATGACAGGCCGTCCTGCCCCGGTGGGCGATAACGAAAGTTGACATTGAACCGGTTTCTGGATTCGCTTTCATGCTGCCGGTAGCCATCGTCATTATAGGCATCAGCGCCCAGGGTCAGGTCCATGTTCCCTATTTTCCTTCCGTGAAATACACGCATGCCGCTGAAGCCCTGTGGCACGTCATTCCACCATTTGTAATTTCTGTTGGCAGGATCGTCATACACGCCCCGGTAAACGGTCAGCCTTGTTTCGGGCTTCAGGCCCGGGAATGCGGTCCTGACATTGATGACGCCGTTCATGGCAGCGGAACCGAAAAGCGCGGAAGAGGCCCCCTTGAGCACTTCCACCTGGCTGATTTGCTCCACGGGGAGGAATGTCCATTTGACATCATTGGCATCGGCTGCCATCATGGGCAGGTCATCGACCAGCATGAGTACCCTGCTGCCGGCACCGTAGCTGAACCCGCTGCCGCCCCGGATGTTGGCCTGCCCGTCAAGCACGGTCACACCCGGCACCTGTTCAATGGTGGATTCAAGGGTTGTGGTTACCACGTTATCGATCAGGTCCGGCCTGAGTACGGACATCGACACGGTCACTTCTTCAATGGGCTGCTCGAACTTGCCGGCGCTGATGACTACCGTTTGCAGTTTACTGGCATCCGGAAGCAGGCTGGCGTTCAGGATTCGCGCGTCGTTTGCCTGCAGTGCCACGATCTCCGTATGGATTTTATACCCGAGGAACCTGAACGAGATTTCATATGTGCCGGGTGGAAGCACAAGCCTGTACCTTCCTTCCGCGCCGGTGGTCGTGCCCGCGGTATCAGAAGCGATGACCGCAGCGCCCGGCAGGGGGTCCCCGGTAGCATGATCCCTTACCAGGCCTATCAGCACGCAATCCTGGCCCCGGGTGGTCCCGGGAGCAGCCATTACGGCCAGCCATGTGAGGAACAGGATGGCAGTAATTTTTAAATTTGTTAAAAGCAAAACCGGTACGGACAAAAGTATTCTTTGTTTTTATATGGAAGCGGTAGTGAAAGATTCGGAAGAGCTGGTCAGGCGAATTGCGCTGACCAAGGTGGATGGGGTGGGGCCGGTGCTGGCACGCAACCTGGTCGGGTACTGTGGCAGTGTCGAGGGTGTCTTCAGACAGGCGCGGAGCAGCCTGGAGAAGGTACCAGGCATCGGTGCACGGACGGCGGGAGCCGTGGCGGGTTTCAGGGATTTCGATGAGGCGGAAAAGGAAGCGCGTTATATCGCCGATCATGGAATCAGCGCCCTTTTCTTCACTGATGAAGCGTATCCGGCCAGGCTCGCCCATTGCCCGGACGCACCTGTGATGTTGTACTACAAAGGAACCGCAGACCTGAATGCCCCGCGCATGCTTTCGGTCGTGGGCACACGTTCCGCCACTGATTATGGAAAACAGTTTACCGATAGCCTGCTCGAAGGGCTCAGTCACCTGGGCATAACAGTAGTCAGCGGCCTGGCATATGGCATTGACGCGGCGGCACACCGTGCGGCACTGAAGCTGGGTTTGGATACCATAGGGGTGTTGGGCCATGGCCTGGACAGGGTATACCCTCCCCTGCATACCTCACTCGCCGGGGAGATGGCCGGGCAGGGGGGACTGCTTACCGAATACCCTTCCGGCACCAACCCCGACCGGGAGAATTTTCCGGAACGCAACCGGGTGATTGCCGGGATCTGCGATGCGGTGGTTGTGGTGGAGGCAGCGCGCAGCGGCGGGGCGCTTATCACCGCCGAGATTGCCAATTCGTACAACCGGGACGTATTTGCGCTGCCCGGAAGGCTCACGGATACCTATTCGGCCGGATGCAACCACCTTGTCAAGATCAACAAGGCCGTCCTGATCGAATCCGCCCGCGATATCGAATACATCATGGGGTGGCAGGAAAAGACGCCGGCACCGGGCAGGCAGCGCGAATTGTTCACCGAGATTTCCGAAACTGAAAAACCGCTGGTTGAACTGCTGTCCGGCGGCCGCGTGGATATTGACAGGATCAACCGCTCGCTGGATATGCCGGTGAGCCGGATAGCCGCTCTCTTGCTGGGCCTGGAATGCAAAGGGGTCGTAAGGGCGTTACCCGGGAAAATATACGAACTTGCCTGACCCCAATGACAAATAGAATCCTATATACCGAAAGCTATGTATGATACCCTGAAACCTGTCCTGGACAAGGAGCTGGAAGAGATCCGGGAAGCCGGTCTCTTCAAGCAGGAACGCATTATATCCACGCCCCAGGGAGCCGATATCAAGGCCAACGGGAAGGAAGTGATCAACTTCTGCGCCAACAACTACCTGGGCCTGTCGTCACATCCACGGGTGATCGAAGCCGCACACAAGGCTATTGATGACCGCGGTTACGGAATGT
>JAHEKC010000064.1 GCA_024638565.1 Bacteroidota bacterium | reverse complement strand
CATTGCGTCGGACGGGTCATATGTGATCATGGGACACGACAATGGCCTGATGTGTCCGTCGCCAGCTACTGCCGCCGAGGTTCCCTCCTCCCCCGGGCCCGTTATCACGCGGCTCGGCCGTGAGTGGAAAGTCACCAATACGGGGTTTTCCGGAATGTTCAGTTGTGATTTCACCCTGGGCTCATGTGCCAACCCGGCTGTTCAACCATCCGACCTGCGGCTGCTGGTTGACGACGACGGGGACTTTGTAGACGCCATGATCCACGGCGGACCCGGTCTTTCTTTCTCCATTACCGGAAACGTGGTCACGGTGTCCGGCATCTCGACCACACACATCGGCACACAAAGTACACGCTACATCACGCTGGCATCGATGGGCACGCCGTTGTCCTTGAAGGGGAAACTGCAAGCATTCACCCCTGTCCTCTACACGCAGCCGGCATCCTCGCATCTTACCATTGGACATGACGGAATCCATACCGGAACCGCGGAACTGTATGATGCCGTCGGAAAGCTCGTGGTGAAACAAAACCTGGCATCCGGTTCGACGACCATTATAACATCGGAATTAATATCCGGTATCTACGTTTTGAGGATCCGGACACCGGAAGGCGTGTTTACCGGCAAGGTATCCCTGGCCAGGTAAAACACTATCCAGTTCTATTAACCAGCCTGGTGAACGCCAAAAGCATGAATCAATATCGCATGACCTTCCTGGCACTGCTGATCCTCGCCGGCTGCGGTGGCGGCGGTCATACCCTGGAAAACCTGATCGAGGCGTCTGAGCTAAACGGCATCGACACCGCCCTCGCCGCGAAAGGCAAGGTGCTTTTCGAAACAAAGTGCATGACCTGTCACCGCCTCGAGACGAAGGTGATCGGACCCGCCCTGCAGGGTGTCACGAAAAGGCGGTCGCCCAACTGGATCATGAACATGGTCCTTTACCCCGAACGGATGACGGCAAATGACCCGGTAGCCAAACAGCTGAAGGCGGAACATAACGACGTGCAGATGGTCATCCCCGGCGTAACAAAGGCGGATGCACGCGCCGCCCTCGAGTTCCTCCGCCAGGCCGATTCCTGACAATTCGACTTCACACCCCCTTTCAGGCACTGTCCGGCCACACACCGACCTGCTGACCCGGATTGCATTTCCACCACGTATATAGCGATTTGTGCTGCCAAACGGTACTTTTCAGCATGACGGCTGTCAGGTTTTGGTCTGACGTGGATCATTCTGGTTTTGTGTAGGTTATGTCAGCTTTGTACAAATAAAGATCAATAAACTACTAAACACCAAAATTAATATGAAGAAAACGGGATATATGCTGAAGGCCTCCATGGTATTCGCACTGGCCGCCCTGGTCGGCTGTGGTGGCGGGAAGAAAGATGCCACCGAAGAAGAATCCACCCAGACAGGTGACGAAATCGTCTTGTCGGATGCCGAGATGGAAAAGGCGTCCAGCATTTATTTTAACACGTGCGCCGGCTGTCATGGCACATTGCGCCTGGGCGCCACGGGACCGCACCTGCTGCCAGAGGCACCCGAAGGTGCGACGGCACCCGGAACCCGTCAGCTGGGTACCGCCGGCATTACCGCATTCATCATGAACGGCACCCCTGGCGGCATGCCCGACTGGGGCAAGCAGGGCGTACTGAACGACGAGGAGATCAACCTGCTGGCCCGATTCCTGCAAAACGATCCCCCGCCGATCCCACCGTTCACCATCGATGATATGCGTGCCAGGTGGAAGGTGCTTATCCCGGTGGAAGACCGGCCTACCAAGCCCCAGCACGACAAGAACTGGCAGAATTTCTTCGGTGTCATATTGCGTGACGCCGGACAGGTTGCCATTATTGACGGCGACACCAAGGAAAAGATCAGCATTGTCAAGACCGGCTTCGCTGTTCATATTCTGCGCTCTTCCGCTTCAGGAAGGTATTTTTATTCCATTGGACGTGACGGAAAAGTGACGCTCATCGACACCTGGATGGAGACCCCGGGTATGGTGGCTGAAGGGAAGGCATCATTCGACGCCCGTTCCGTGGAGGTCAGCAAATACAAAGGGCCGCTTGGTGATTTCCGTGACAAGTATTTGATCGTGGGCGGATACACCCCTTCGCATTACGTGGTTATGGATGCCCTTACCCTGGAACCCTTGAAGGTGGTTAACACTTCCGGTAAAATGCTGGGTGATGGTGAATTCCTCGAGGAAGCGCGGGTGGCAGCCATCGTATCCTCGCACAAGGACCCGTTGTGGATCGTAAACGTCAAGGAAACCGGCATGGTCTGGCTGGTGGATTACAGTGACCTTGACAAGATCGAGGAGAATACGACCCAGATCCCGACCGCGCAGTTCCTGCATGACGGCGGCTGGGATGTGACCGGCCAGTATTTCCTGGTGGCAGCCAATGCCAGCAACAAGATGGTGGTGATCGACGTCACCAACAAAAAGCTCGAAACCATCATCGAAACAGGCATAAAGCCGCACCCGGGCCGCGGCGCCAACGTGAATAACAGCCAGTACGGTAACCTGTGGGTGACCGGACACCTGGGAGAAAACAAGATTACCTTCATCTGCACCACGCCGGGTGAGAACCAATGGAAGGTCGTCAAGGAGCTCGAGCTTCCCGGTTCCGGCGGTGGTAACCTGTTCGTGAAGACCCACCCTAAATCCAAATACCTGTGGGCCGACCGCCCGCTGAACAATGACGAGGCACTGGCCAAGTCCGTATTCGTGATCGACAAGGAATCTCTCGAAGTGATCAAGACTTTCGAAGCACCCGAGAAGTACAAGGGCCGCGCCGTGCACATGGAATACAACAAGGCCGGCGACGAGGTCTGGGTTTGTATCTGGGGCGTAATGGACAAGCCCGAGGAAAATGCCATCCTCGTGTATGACGACAAATCACTTACACTGAAAGAGGAGATTACCGGCGACTGGGTGGTCACACCGACCGGAAAGTTTAACGTGTACAACACGATGAACGATATTTATTAACCGGGATACTAATTCATCGCAGCAAGTAACTATTCCTAGTTCCTGATGTTTTAACCGGTACATAAAGGGGAGCACTTTCGCTCCCCTTTATTTGAAACCTCCATCCTTATGTCACACTATTCCAATATCAAGCACATGGCATGCCTTTGCGCAGCACTGGCAGGGCCCGCCTTCGGTCTGGCCCAGGAGACAACAGACTCCGTCCGGACCCACCAGTTGCAACCGGTGGTCGTAACGGCGCAGTTTGCCCCGCAATCGCCCGAGGCCTCCGTATATCATGTGAAAGTCATGGACGCCGACGAGATCCGGGCCAAAGGCGCCACCAATCTTCGCGAGCTGCTGGGTACCGAGTTGCTCATCGACCTGCACCAGAGCTCCGTTTTCGGTTCGGATATTGAAATGCAGGGCGTCTCGAAGGAAAATGTCAAAATTCTGGTTGATGGCACCCCGGTGACGGGCCGCCTCAACGGCATCATCGACCTCAACCATATGCCACTTGACGATGTGGAACGTGTGGAGATCATCGAGGGGCCCACCTCAGTGTACTACGGGACCGATGCCCTTGCCGGCGTGGTCAACATCATCACCAAGAAATACCAGGAAAAAACCTTTGAAAGCAGCCTGACCGGTTACTACGAGTCCGTAGGGCAATACGACGTGTCCGCCAAGGCCGGCATACGCGGCAAGAAGGATATGCTGCAGGTTTCCGGGGGTCGCAACTACTTTGACGGCTTTTCTGCCGATGACACCACACGCAACCAGCAGTGGGAAAGCAGGGAGCAATATTTCGGAAAACTCAACTACCAGTATTATTTCGGCGACCTGAAAGCCTCCAACAGTTTCAAGTATTTCATCGAAGAGCTGATCAAGCTGGGCGACCCCGATCCCGACAACCAGGCCAAAGACGTGTACTATACCACCCGCCGGTGGAACAACGACCTTGGGTTCAAGGGACCGGTTTGGGGCAACAAATACGTGGACCTGGCATTTTCATATTCCGATTACAAACGGTGGAACAACGCATACAATGTGAACCTTGACGACGGCCAGTCGCAGCTGTCCGAAAAAAGCAGCGACCATGACACCACCCTGTTCGGGCAGTGGTTTTTCAAGGGACAGTTTTCGAAAAACGACGATTCCAGGATTAATTACACCCTGGGTTACGACTTCACGCTTGAGTCCACCGAGGGCAGCCGCATCCTGGACGGGGAACAGTCCATCGGTGACTACGGGTTTTTCGGAAGCGCCAGCTTTGCGCCTGTCAGGAGCCTTGTGATCCAGCCGGGCGTCAGGTATTCCCACAACACCATTTATTCCGCCCCCGTTTCTCCTGCCCTGAATATGAAATGGCAGACAAGCTCCAGTGGCACCCTGCGGGCCTCCTACGCGCGTGGCTACCGGGCACCCTCGCTCAAGGAACTTTACCTCGACTTCAAAATGCAAATCGGGCCGTTCACCTATCATATTCAGGGGAATGACTCGCTGGAAGCGGAACAGTCGCATAACTACAACCTGTCCTATGCCCATGTATTCGGCCTGGGTCCGGAAAAATCTCTTTCAGTGGAGCCGTCACTGTTTTACAATGACATCGAAAACCTGATCGTACTGAGCGACCTTGTCAACTTCGAACGTTACTACATAAACGTGAACACGCACAAGACCTACGGCGCCAGGCTGGAGATCGCCTTCAAGCCCGGGAAAAACCTGCGGGTGGCTGCAGGCGCGGCACATGTGGCCCGCTACAATGCTTTTACGGAGGATTTTAATGTGGCGGAATACACGCATACCTATGACCTCAACGGGGAAGTTGGCTATTGCCTTCCCGACCGTAAAACGGCATTCGCCGTGTACTATCGCTACAAGGGGGAAAGACCCGGCTTCGTGGTCGACCGTGGCTCGGGAGAGATCAGTGAGACGCTGATCGAAGGATACAACATCATGGATGCTTCCGTCACACGATCCATCGCAGGGGACTTCATCAAGGTCACCGCGGGCGCCAAGAACCTGCTGGACATCCGCAATATCGACACGGTCGGCAAGCAGAGCGGCGAAACGCACAGCACGGACCTGGCCCTGTGGGGCAGGAGTTTTTTCGTCAAGCTGCGTTTCCTATTCCGCAGCGGTTCATAAGATTTTTCAGGATTCCCGGCAGCGGGACAAAGGCACTACGGGCCGGATACCACCATCCGGCCCGTGATGTTTATACGGGCGGCGCGCTGCCTCACACTGACCGAATCGAGGTTCCGGATATACTCGAAGCCGTGCTTCATATAGCTGAAATGGCTGGTGCTGTCCGTCATCCGGATGGTGAGGTTTCCGGAAATGACAGCTGTCGAAGCATGCTCCAGCCGCGTACTGACAATGCAGGGATGAAAATGAAGCGCCATGGAGTCGATGAGCTGCCCGGTGGTATCGTATGAATATAAAACGGGATTGGCGGCCTCGCCCTCCGACTGGTACAGCACGATGCTGAAGCCCGGAGGCCCTGCAATGCGGCCTGCCACGCCATAGCCTTCAGGAGCAAATCCGTTGCCAGGCGCCAGGTCGCCGATGTACCCGCAGCGCAGCTCCAGCGGCAGGGGCAGTTCCGGTAATCCGTTGTGAAACCGGCGGAAATCGCCATCGCGGTCCGTGGCACAGCCGGTGAGGGCCAGACATGCCATGATCAATGCTCTTGTCATGCAGGGTCAAATTTAGTGCAGTCTTGGGATTCGTCTTTGCGAGGGAAGGCATCCCGATGTATACCGGGAGGAACGAGCGTGACAATCCCTTCTTTCATAAAACCTATGCCTGGCCGCGTTCCATTGATCGTGAGATTGCTTCGTCGCTTCACTCCTCGCAATGACGATCTCCCTGAACGGCAAACCACGTACGAATCAATCACCCAGCACCACAAACTGGTTCTCTTCCGTCACGACTATGGTCCCGTCAGTGCTGCTCAGCGTGACCCCTTCCAGTTTAACCGGTGGCCGGCTTGGGTAGTCGAGCTCTGTAAGCCTTACAGATACCACCGCCTCCGTGGTTCGGATCTCCTCATACACGAACAGGGCAATGTCGTTGCGCAGGCCCCTGGGCTGGTACTCCTTTGAAAACAGCTCCACTCCCGCTTCGGTGACGACTGTTACCAGGACCGGGCTTCTGCGTGTGACGACCGGTTTTCCGAACTGCATCTGGCGATCCGACGATTCGATATGCTTGAACTCCGTCGGGGAAGACACATACCTGAAATTCAACACCAGCATATTTTCCTGCTTGTCGAAAAAAGAAATATTAAGGTGGCTGAGCAGTGGCATGGCCAGGAAGAAAAGACAGAAAATGAGCACGGCGGGGATATGACGCGCCCTGAAGAAGTCGAGCACGCGTGGTTCACCTGCTGCGCCGTTACTACCGGCTCCCTGCTTCAGTTCGTCCAGGAACCCTGTGACCTCTTTTTCCGAAAAGCGGTTTGGCGTCATGATCCTGATCCGGTGCATGGGCATCTGTTTCTCGACGAATGGCGGCCGCTTCCGCATCAGGCGGTCGGTCAGCCACGTTCTGCCATACCGGTAGTAGCAATGCTCGCAGCCCAGCACCAGGATGCCATCGGATTTCGATTCCAGCAGGTTCTCGACATGCTGGCTGTGAATGTCGCCCAGGCAGGGCACGGATTCACGGTGCACCTTCACCCCCTCCGGCATGGGTACTTCCGCGAACTGGGAGCAGGAGATGACCGACAGTCCCTCCCGCTGCGGGACCAGCGGCTCAACGGGCATATCGATCCCCTCCATGGTTATGGCACCTTCCTTGCAGGAGGCGAAGCAGATGCCGCAGCTGATGCATTTGGCAGGATTCAGGATGGCCTTTCGCTCACCTTCATGGATCAGCATGTCGATGGCACCGTAAGGGCAGTCTTCGGCGCAGCGGTTACAGGCATCACAATTGTCCAGGTCTATGACAGCAGGTTTCTTCGGTACGGCTCTCTTGATAAAAGGCACCATCGCGAAGAAAACACCCGAACAGACGAGTAACAGCCAGTTCGCTTCAAGGGAAAAGACCTTCATCAGGTAATAACCATACAGGTAATACCAGTCGAACGTGGTGTGGTAGGGGATAAAATGCTCCTGCGCGGGCGGGTCACTTGCAACGGGAAACACGAATACCGGTACAAGGAGCGCCATCCCCAGGTAAATCCACAAGGTCCTGGGTGGGAAAACACGTGGCTTCGCGAGTCGCATCACGTGTATCCAGATCACAATGACCAGGAAGATGGAAAAGAAGATATGCCCGAAAAGCGACACCTTGAAAAATCCGCCTATCATGTCCAGGTTGTTGGAGATGAACGCACCGGCCATGGTGGCGTCGAAAAATGGCAGCACGGAGAAGAACTTCGCCGTCAGGTAGCCAATCAGCTTTCCTTTTTCGTCCCAGACCAGGATGAATCCCGTCACACCGATGATCAGCACGATGAGAAACGAAACGATGCCGCTCGCCCAGGACAGGACACGGCGGTACTTACCCGTGAGCAGGGTCTGGAAAAAATGCAGCAACACGAAGATCACCAGCAGGTCGCTGCTGTACCGGTGGATACTGCGCATGGCAGCGCCCACGGGATTGGCTGACAGCCGCTCAACAGATTCATAGGCCCCTGCCGGGTCCACATCATAAAACAGGAACACGTACACGCCGGATATGCAGGCGATAACGAACATGGCCACCGACACGGCACCCAGGTAATAAAGGGGATTCAGTGCGGTGGAGTAGATCCGGCTGAAGATGCCGGCAAAGCGCTGGAAATGCCAGTGGGGCGTGGACTTCAAACGGACGGTGATTCTTTACGTTTGCTGAAAAACAGGCTGCGTACAAGCAGCGTACCCATGATCGCCAGGATCAGGATGCCGGCGCTGGTCTGGATGATGAATTTCCATTCCAGATGATAGGTCTTGGTCCCAGGGTCGAAAGCGAAGCATTTGATGTAAATCTGGCGGAGCCAGGATCCACCCCCGCCTGACGAGGTCTTCTCCAGGCTTGCCTCCATCAGCGCCAGTTCAAGGTCACGCGCCTTTGGTTCGACGCCATAGATATAACGCGAGATGCGCCCGCTGGGTGTCAGCACCAGGGTGACGTTCGGGTGGGCGTACTCACCGGATTGGGGATCGTAATCGAAATGATAGTCGATCGACTCCAGCAGGCGGGCCGTAGCCATGCTGTCGGCATTCACCGTCTTCCAGGTGATACCGTCCATCCCCCACCGCTCCTCGAATCCCTTCAGGTCTTCCGCGCTGTCGTTGTGATCGAACGAAAATGTGATGATCATGTATTCTTCCCCTGGAGGGCCTATTGACTGGATGGAACGTTTCAGCCCGCCGCTGATGAGGGAGCAGGCACTGGGACAGCGCGTGTATACCGGTGACAGGATGACCGGCAGGCCGCGGGTGTCCCCCAGCAACAATGCCGTATCACCTGAAGCCTTATTCACCGATACCGATACCACCTTCCTGCCTGTATACAGTTTATCGTCCGGCACATCGAAAGCGGCCAGCAACGGAAAAAGCAGTGCCATCAGCAATGGCACTGCATGCACTTTAGGTTCTTTCACAGAATAAAGCTAGCCAAATGATTTTATTCCACCCACCATGCGGCGGCCAGCCACTTCCAGTTGATGAAGAAGAGCACGGCAAATGTGACGAGGAACAGCATGGTAAGCAACAGGGTTCCAGGGGCCTCGTACCCCTTGACCGGCTTCCCTTCCGGTGCCAGCTTCGAAATGGGCACCTGCATGTCGGACGGCCCCTTGACTTTCGGACCGAAGAAAACGGACACCACCACCTGGAGCACCCAAATCAGGGCCGCCAGGAATGCGAGCGTGCCGCCCAGCATCATCAACGTGAAGAAGAAATCCACCGCGGGGTTGAACGCGAATGAGAACGGGCCTCCGCTGAATGTGGAATCCCAGTGACGGCGCGGAACACCCATCTGCCCCAGCGCGATCATGGACACGGACAGCAGGGCGATGCCGGCGAAGAAAAGCCAGGGCTGGATCTGTGCAAGCCTGTACGCCACGATCTTTCTCCGGAATATCAGGGGGATCAGGTAGTAGGTGATGCCCATGAATGTGAGGGTGGTCCCGATGACGACCGTCCCCTTAAAGTGTCCCGGGATAGCCAGCGTGTTATGGACGATGATGTTCGTCTGCTCCATGCCGAAGATGACGCCCGTGGTTCCTCCTATAAATCCAAACCCGATAATTGCAAGGACAGTGGAACTGAATGCCGGGTTGCCCCATGGGCCCTTGGCAAGCCAGTCGAACAGCCCCTTGTTGAAGCCCCAGCGGCGCTGTGCGGACTCGATCGAACTGGGCACGGCGAATGCGTGTATCAGCGATGCGAGTACGGCAAGATACATGGCGTATGAGGTGTTCCATACCTTCCATGCCGAACTGGTGGCCGGGTCGGTCAGCAGGTGGTGGGCGGAAGCGAGGCAGATAAAAAGGATATACAGTACGAAAGCGGTTCTCGAAACCCTTTCATTGATGGAAGTGCCTCCAAGTGCCAGGAAGACCACGAGGTACCAGATGCTCACCATCGCGGCCACGTTGATCTGCTGCGACGAGTGTCCGAGGCCCCACCAAACCAGTTTGTAAACGGCCGGATCCATATGCTCGATGAGTCCCAGCGACCACAGGAATGTGGGAATGTATATCACCGCCCCGGTGGAGAGGGTGATAACGGCGATGATGGCGGCCGCCACCAGCCCGTAGGTGAACAGCGGTAGCGTCTCACCCACCTTTTTGGTACGCTTGGCGGTAATGACATTCGAGAAGAACAGGATTACGCCGATGAGGGCACCCACCGCGAACAGAATCACGCCCAGGTAGTAGAGCGGGTGCGCCTTCAGCGGTACGTAGGATGTCATCATCACATCCGCCTGGCCCGCCAGAACCATGACATTCACCATGACAAGGCCTGCCACCATGAGAATAAACGATACCCAGCCAAAGGCCGGGTAGGTAAATCGCTGGTTCAGCACCACGGTGGATCCGAAATACAAACCTGCTATCTCGAAAAATACGATCCAGAATATAAGGGCATTCAACCCGTGAAACGTCACGATGCGGTAATACCATTCGGCATCCAGCAGGTGGACGGGCTGGTATCGGGTGAACACGAGCAGGATAGCCCCAACGATCGCCAAAAGCAGGGCTACGACCGCCATGACGGCATTCAGCCTGATCAGCCGTTCAGATGTCAGGTCGACCTTGAAACCGGTAATATCACAGGTACGAAACATAACGCCGGGTTTTATTTAATGGATTTGATATATGCAATCATTTGTTTCATTTCATTGTCCGAAAGCTCGAGGCTGGCCATGGCAATTTCCTCGAAGCCAACCTTCACCTGCCTTTGCGGATCGGAAATGGAGAGGGCTATGTACGCATCGTCGGCCACCACGTCCTTCCGGGCCCCGTCCTCGGTCACGGTAACCGTGCTGCCGAACAGGCCGTTCAGCGCGGGTCCGATTTCTGAGGTGCCGTCAGTCTTGTGGCAGGCATTGCAGCCCTTGATGTTGAATGCCGTCTCACCCGCTTCCACCAGCTGCGCCTCGCTCCAGCCTGAGATATCCTCGTCGGCACTGCCAGCAGTGGCGCGTGTCTTTTCGAACGTGTTGGGGTCGTACCCGTATTGTGAAAGCTCGGAGTCGTCCTGCACCACCACGATCTTGCCTATCATGATATGGTGCCCAATGCCGCAGTATTCATTGCACAGGATCTTGTATTCGCCCGAAGCCGTGGGCTTGAAACGCAGCACATAGTCATACTCGGGGTAGATCTGAAAATTCATGTTGGAGGGCTGCAGCGAGAAGCCGTGCACGATGTCGGTGGAGGAAATATGCAGGTTGTACCACTCGTCCTGCTGGAGGATCAGTACCGGTGACCACCTCCACATCTGCCCCATAAGGATCACGTCGCTATTGGGTTCCGGCTTGACCACCGGGATGCCGTTATCCATCCCCACCATGTGCTTCTGTACATAGGCGTCATGCAGTCTTCCGAATTCCTCGGTCGTGGTCTTGTACGTCGTATTGGACGGATTTTGCTTTCCCACAACATGCCACATGATCATCCATATAAAAAGGAATACACACAGGACAAAGGCTATGAGGATCCAAATGCGTTCGTCTTTGGCGGTGCGTTTGCTGAACCAGCCGTCGGATGGTGCAATCAGGCTCATGATATGCTGCTTTTCTTATTTGAGAATTGAATTCTTAAAGTCTTCCGGCAAATTCGGTACGGTGGCGATTTCCATTACGCCCCATAACAGGTAGAAGACGGCATAAATGGTCACCCCCAGAAACAAAAGGAGGATGATGTCATCCATTATGATCTTGAACAATGGGACCCTGGGCTCATCATTTTCCTCTTCGCTCATAGCTTTGGATTTATCTGAGTAGGAACTATCGGTTTAGGTTATCTTGAACGCCAACGTACATGCCTTGACGTTATTCGTGCATAAAAGTCAGTCACTTGCGAAAGACCACCAATGAGGATAGTCATGACAAAAAATGTCATTTCGTAATTTCAATAAACGGGGTGATTTATGACCGGGGCTGACCCTGCGCGGCAGCTTCCATCCCGGCCTGGGTGGTCAGCTCGACGGGCTGTATAATCCTGAGGCTTTTTCCGCTGGCCTCGATGATACCTAAATCACGCAGTTCGCCAAGCGCACGCGAAACCTGCTCTTTGGTCGTTCCGGTCATTTCCGAGATCTCCTGACGATTGAGGGAAATACGCATCGTTCCGTTTCCGTTTTCTGCCTCATAGACGTCGGCGATTCGAACAAGGGCATCTGCCACCTTTTCCCTGACATTCATCTGAACGAGCCTGATTGTACGTTCCTGCAGGGCCATAATTTCCTGCCTGTACATGTCGATAAACGCTTTTTGAAAAGCCTCGAACGAGGGATGGCTCTTTTCGAGATCCGCCAGGTTCAGCTCACAAACCGTCACTTCCTCTACGGCCGTTACATCGGCGCCATGCCGATTATGATGATCACATAAGTGCCCGGCGATATCTCCCGGCTTGATCAGTTGCAGGATAAAAGACCTTCCACGGTGAGCCTCCAGGTGTATTTTGGCAATTCCTTCGTAAATGACCATCACGCTTCCGGAGCGCTCGTTTCGGGAAATGATGCGCTGACCCTTTGAATACCTGTGGCACTGCTTGGTTTTGTCAATCACTTCAAGCTGCTCAGGGGAACTATGGCTCAGGAAAGAACAATGACGCACCGGGCAGGTGAAACAATTGATGTGGGATAGGGAGATCATTTATTTTCAGGTTAGGCCGAAAACGGAATCAATCCGCTCTCTGTATCGTCAAATATACCATTTCGCAATTTTTCAAAACAGCTTGCAAATCGCACTGATGAATATCCGGTCGCGAATGATTATAATCATATGCACTGCAATGATCGCCTCATAAGTTTGCCTGTAAACCTTAAGGTATTACCATGAAGAGAGTTCTCGTAACAACACTATGTCTTTTAATGTCAGTGGACTTATTTGCGCAGGGTGTGTTCGACCTGTCCATGCAATTGCGCAACCGCCTCGAGGTGCGCAGGGGCTACCGGACACTGCCTGCCCCGGCTTCCGACCCTGCTGTATTCATCTCTCAGCGTTCACGGTTGAACGCGGCGTATCAACAGGACATCGTGAAAGTGTATGTGAGCCTGCAGGACGTACGCGTATGGGGAGAGGAACGGCAACTGGCTGACATCCCCTCCCTCGCCCTGCACGAGGCCTGGGCCAAAGTAAAGCTGTGCGACAGCATTTCACTCAAGTTGGGTCGCCAGGAACTGAAGTACGATGACCACCGGCTGCTGGGCAACGTGAACTGGACCCAGCAGGCAAGGTCGCATGACGCAGCCGTCCTGATGGTAAAGTCCGGACGCACCCGTTTCCATGCCGGCGGGGCGTTTAACCAGTCGGGCGAAAGGCTTTTTGAAAATTACGACTATTCGGTAGCCGCCTACAAGGCGCTGGCCTATCTCTGGGCGCAGCACCGGTTCAAAGGCGACAAATCCACGTTGTCACTCTACGGCATCATGGACGGCTACAATGCGGATGCGTCACTGATGAAGGAAAAGGTATTCATGCGCGGGACGGCAGGACCTATGTTCCAGTACAAGTCACGGAAGATAACCGTGGCCGTGTCCGAGTTCATGCAATTCGGCAAGAACAGCATGGACGCCACCATCAGCGCATTCTTCGCCTCCGCCAGCGTGTCGTATCAAACTAAGAAAGTTACCGCCACCGCGGGGCTTGATTACATGACGGGTAATGATGCCTCGGACACCAGCTCGACCGACGACAAGCGTTTCAACACCCTGTATGCCACCAACCACAAGTTTTACGGGCACATGGATTATTTTCTGAACGTCCCCGCCGATGCCGGCGGCGGCGGATTGCAGGACGCTTACCTGAAAATCAAGATCAAGCCCGGGGACAAATCCACCGTGGGTTTCGACTTTCACCACTTCATGCTGACCAATAATGTTCATGATCCGGCCAACCCGGGCGACTACCTCGACAAGGCGCTTGGCTTCGAGGTCGATGCCTATGGCAGCTACAAGGCCTCCCCCATCTTCACCGTGGTGGCAGGCTATTCAGCCATGTTCGGCACCGAGTCCCTTGCCGCGATCAAGGGCGGCAGCGAGGAATCTTTCGCCGGCTGGGGATGGGTGATGGTGAATATCGCCCTGAATGCATTGCACGCGGAGAAATAGATCGTATCTGGATGCCTTTAACCTGACCTGGATGATTGCATTCCCGGAGCCCCTGCCTGATACGGCAGGGTTTTTTTAGCTTTCAGGGTTACGAATTCACCTGCAGCATCACCACTTTATACTGTCATCCTTGCCCTGCTGAATGCGCTGGGAATGACTGTGAAGACCGATTGGTACCCGGCACATGACGAAATCGAAATTTCCACACGGCATCTTGTACATGGCATATACTTCATTCTCATCCGCGATGACCGCGCCAGTTATTTGGCCAGGTTTTTAAAGCAGTGGTTTAATGTGATGCAGTCGAATCATAATCCTTTTCGCCTGATTTTCGTGAGGTGGCCGTGGTAACCCTCGCCATTGTAGTTCAGAACATAGTAGTATGGCCCGTGCGGCAGGTTCTCGCCGTACCACCGCTGCAGTCCCGGTACGCAGTCATGATTACCAGCCATGTGTTCGGAGTGCCGGTGAATGCATAGGCAATGTTTGCAGCGGTTAAATGGGTGGCTTTCAATTTGTTTGGGCATAGACATCCCATCATAGCCACGAGGGCTATTAAAACCAACGTTTTCATGTTTGTATGTTTAGCTATTAGACTCGATGCAACGATGCAACGTTACCATGAGTGAGGGCGGGTACGGAAAGCTTACTGGTTATATGATGCAAAAAATCCGTGCATGGTTGCATCATTTTATTTTATACCGTGTGCAACCCACCGCCAGGGTGAATACATGTCATTCATCTCCGGCTGATTATTAAACATGCACTGAAAAAAATAATTTACGGTACGGGTGTACCAAATTCATTCCGCTGCGCCGCTGTCCATAATTCCAAGAAATCGCGTGTGTGCATACAGGGATGGTACATTGGCGGGCCTGAAATATCCGCCGGCCGGCACCGGAAAATTGTCATGTCAATGCGGCTTTATGCGGATATTCTGTCACAACCCCCTGAAAAACCTTAAACTTGCCGGCGGCACAGCGGTTGTTGTTGCCGCAACGGGGTGTAGTTCAGTCCGGTAGAATGCCTGCTTTGGGAGCAGGAGGTCGTCAGTTCGAATCTGGCCACCCCGACTAATTTATCTTTTGAGTTTTTGTAGGCTTTAAAGGTTCACTGCATGCCGCCTTGCCTCCCGAAGCGTAGCGTAGGGATGGCAGGCAGGGAATCTGGCTACCCCGACCTTTAACTTTCTCCTAATTGGAACATTTTCAGTTTCCTGCCTGCTTAATAAGGGTTGAATGCCAACATAGGTTAAAAGCCGGCTTCCTAAAAGTAGCAATGCCAGACAACCGGGCCGGGAGCCCGTGGCGCATCAGAAATGTCTTCGAAGCACCCTGGTACTGGCTATAACCCGCCCCTCGTCGCCAATCATTAAATTATATACCGCGGGCCTGAGTGATGAGGGTGCCGAAAACTGGTAATGGTTCACCCCCGCCCGCGCCATATAATTTTCAGCATAGCAAACTTTACCGCCCATACTATAAAGTTTCACATACACATGCTGGTCCTCTGACACTTCGAATTGAGTGGTAAACGAATGGACGAAGGGATTCGGAACGATTTTGAGAACGGAAGGCTTATTTGATGCCCCAGAAATATTTACCCGTATGACCTTTGATACGGTCGTTTCGCCATCAAAATCAGTTTGCCTTAACCTGTAGTAATTGACTCCGGGCATGGGCTGGTCGTCGGTAAATGTATAGCTATGCTTCCTGGTACTGTTCCCTGATCCGTTTACGGTTCCCAGCTTGATAAACTCGTATGCATTGGATGATCGTTCGATTGTGAAGTAATCATTGTTTACTTCAGCCAGGGTAGTCCAGCTCAGCAGTACTTTTTCATCTACAGGTTTGCATGAAAAATCGACCAGGGTAACGGGGAGCGGCGACGGTATCGAGATGATACTGACGAGGCATCCGGTGACATTCCCGTTAAAAACCTGCCACATTTCGTTCGCCTTGTCGTTTTTTAACCTGACTTGCACCTGGTAAGTGCCCCCTGACGGAACCAGCAATCGCCTGGCGCTCATAAACACGCCCGGGGTATTTACTCCGGAATACCCATCACTCCGCACCAATGAGCCGTTTACATAATAATTAACACTGGCTGAATCGTTGCCTTCCATGTTACCACTTTGATTGATCCGGACTTCCCAGTCGGCAATCCGGTTGGGCCCGCCAGGAAAACCTCCAACGTTGAATACCGGGCTGGAATAAAGGCACGTCCCGCCCTGCACTATCCAGGATGTCGCATTGACTTTCCCGCAGGTCACCGTATAAGTGGAGGGATCGCCAAAGTCCAATTGATAGGAGTTATCGCAAACAGGGGAACTCCCTCCTCCAACCTCCTCCAGGCAGTTTTCCGGCTCCGTAGGCGCGCCAGAAAGGAAATCGCCGCTTGCGCACCAGTCCACGTTCGTATCCCAGGATCCGCTGTTCAGAATCGTGCCGGCCAGTACAGCGATATTCCCGAAACCCGTCACGACACCCTCATTATTGAAATTTCCGCTTTCTACCGTAACGACATTGCCGTCGAAACTAAAAGTACCTTCGTTTATTATCTCCTTGCCGGCAGGAACATTCATTCTCAAACGATCGCCGGCTTTATTTATCGAGCCGGACTTAAGTTCTATATCATCATCAAGGTTCGCGATCAACGAATTGTAAACGGCCTCCCCTTTAACCACGAAACGACGTGTAGCCGTCACAGGACCGTTGACTACAGCATAGCCATCTTGCAGCACGAAGATTTCCTTCAGCGTTAACGTGCCATCAACAGTCAGTTGGCCATCTTTTACCTCAAGCCTATTATCTGTATTGACCAGACTACCCTTCTTAGAAATATATATACTCCCACCAGATTCGATGTCTATGTCAGCGCTCATGTTAATGGCATGGTTGATGACAATGTGGTCCGTATTGGCACCCGTTGACGGGAAGCATGCACAGGAAGACAAGTTTGCGCTGGTAGACCAAACCGCAGGATTTTCCCAATCACCATTTGCGATGCTATAATAGGTTACCGCGGCCTTTGCCTCTTTCGGGGTGCCCAGGTTCCCGGTTGCAAATAACACGGCGAAGGCGGCAAGCCCTGTGACGGCAATCCCTGCCCCGTATTTGACCGCCATGCTTAACCTTAGACGCTGCTTCTGAACTGTACGAATCGCCAGCCGTTGCTTGTAATGCTTCATGCGCGAATTGATTACGTTTTTTGATACGAACTTCACATGGTTTATTTACAAAGAGCTTGCTTGAAACTGCCGGTTCCGGATAAATCGTGTTCATATCCTTACACCTATCCAGCAAGGAAATGCCATTTCCTGTACGCCAAAAAATAAGGTCCGCCACTTCCAAGAATTGGCGGATGCATTCATAAGTAATTCTATATCAAATAATTGCCCTCAGTGCGGTCCGGCGGGCAT
>JAHEKC010000063.1 GCA_024638565.1 Bacteroidota bacterium | reverse complement strand
GGAAACTTTAGGGCAAAACTCACTTCTGCATATAACAATAAGTGTTGCATTACAGGAGAAGGCACACCTGAATTATTAGAGGCAGCGCATATTCAGCCTTATATTGACCAGAATTCAAATCATGTAAAAAATGGACTTTTGCTACGTGTGGATTTTCATAAAATTTATGATAACGATTTAATGTTTATTGATGATAAATTTATAATCCACATAAGCCCACAAGTCGATTCGGAATACTATAGACAATACAATGGGCAGATCATAAATCTTCCCAAGGATGAAAATCTTTATCCTTCAAAGGAAGCATTATTGTATAAGAGAATTGAATTTAGAGATGAATAGAAAATTTGACGATTTAAAAGATTTAATTCTGAAGTTCAGAGAGGATAGAGATTGGAAAAAGTTCCATAAAATCAAGGACTTACTTATTGGTTTAAATATCGAAGTAGCTGAACTACAAGAATTATTTCTTTGGAAATCGGAGGAGCAAATTAAAGAAGTTGATAAATCGAAAATTAGGAATGAAATTGCCGACATTTATATATTTCTAACATACCTATGCGATGAGTTTGAAATTGACTTAAAAGAAGCGGTCGATGCAAAACTGAAAATGAACAATGAAAAATACCCAATTGAAAAAAGTAAAGGGTCAAATAAAAAGTATAATGAACTAAATAACTAGGCAAAATAATATCTATACACAATGCCCTTCAGGTCACTGCGCATAGCAAGGAACGTTCATCGTAAATCCAAATTTCATTGACAACAACCATTTCAAGCCACCTCAGCACACGACACAGGCTGCTGAACTTCCTGGCACCTGCACTGTACGCTCTGCTCATCCTACCCCTGACCGGAATGGCCGTCGGGGTGGAGACATGGTTCCGAAGTATTGGCATCCTGGGAGAATATCACAACGTTATCGACGGGCCCACGTTCGCTGTTTTCGCAGCTTCCATTATCGTTTTCGGCATCCCCGTATTCCTGCTGGGCAACCACCTGTTCCGAAATGCCGGCAGGTCCGCACGCCATATCCGCCAGTCGTTGTGGCTATATTTGATAGCCGGCTATTGCCTGGTTACGTGGGCCGCCACAGGGCTCGGTAACAGCGAGGCCGACGGCTACCTGCTGACATGGGCGGGGATATCCGGCGTCGGCATCGTAACCAACTACTTCTGCGTGGTACGGCGCAGGCGGAAGACTGAATAGGAATTGCGATGAACAGCTATACCAAGGACGACATTAAAGTCATATGGAAGCCCCGCCTGTGCATCCACTCCGGCAACTGTGCCCGGGGGCTGCCCTCCGTATTCAAGCCCCGGGAGAAACCATGGGTCGACACGGATGGCGCATCGAAAGAGGATATCATCAGGCAGGTGGGGGAATGTCCTTCCGGCGCGCTGTCCGTTGAAAAAACGGAATAATTAATCACCATGCCCGCACGCAACTGCCGCCACTGTGGTGAACCCCTCCAGGGGCGGGCCGACAAAAAGTTCTGCGACGACCAGTGTCGCAGCAGCTTTAACAACAAGGCCAATGCAGATGTGTCGGGACAAATGCGCAACATCAACCGCATCCTGCGCAAGAACAGGCGGGTGCTCGAACAGGCCCTCGGACCGCGCATCACCCGCCGCCTGCCCATGGCGCGCCTGTCCGAAATGGGTTTTTCCCAGAAATATCATACCCACACGTTTCAGAACAAGGAAGGGCAGGTCTACCTTTTTTCCTATGAATACGGCATCCTGCCGCTTAAGGGCGACATGGCCATGGTCGTTAAGTCGAAGAGGGAACTTGAATAATCGTTGGTCGTGCTGCGGTTGCGGCCCTCGTTACGGCTACCGTTTAACGTGGATCGGCTGGCATACCAGTTGGTAGAAACATGTGCCGGTATAGGGATTGGCCGTATAACGATCAGCGTCCAGCGAAACGATCAACGCCCGCCCGGCCGGATGGTTCGGCCAACCGCGCGGGCAATCATGCCACGATTACAGTCCAATTTCTTTAATACCTGACATATAGGCAATTGAAATAGTAACTCCCTACCTTTGCCCTCCATGCTATCCATCCAATACCTGCGGGAACACCGGGACGAGGCCCTGCAACGGCTTGCCATCCGTAATTTCCCCCAGCCGGAGCTGGTCGGAAAGGCGCTCGACCTCGACGAGGAACGAAGGCATGTGCAGGGGGAACTCGACACCCTGCTGGCGGAACAGAATACCCTCGCCAAGCAGATCGGGCAGCTGTTCCGCGATGGGAAAAAGGATGAGGCCAATGACCTGAAGAATAAAAGCACCGCCCTGAAAGAAAGCGTGAAGCCGCTGGAGCATCGCCTTGCTGAAGCTCAGAAGGCCATCCGTGAGGTGCTGGTTCAACTGCCCAACACACCATCGGTGAGGGTGCCGCCAGGTACCACTGAGGATGAAAATGAGCAGGTGTACCGCAACGAGGTACAGGAGCCCGCACTGGGAGAAAATGCCAGGGCCCACTGGGACCTGGCAAAGCAATACGAGTTGATAGATTTCGAGCTGGGCAACAAGGTCACCGGCGCCGGTTTTCCCGTGTATAAAGGGAAGGGCGCGAAACTGCAGCGGGCACTGATCAGCTATTTTCTCGACGAAGCGGCGAAACAGGGTTACGAGGAATCACAACCACCCATCCTCGTGAACGAGGACTCCGGTTTCGGCACGGGACAGCTGCCCGACAAGGAAGGGCAGATGTACCATATGCAACTCGACGATTATTACCTGGTCCCCACCGCCGAGGTGCCCCTGACGAACTATTACAGGGATGTGATCGTGGACGCCGGGAACCTGCCGGTAAAGCTTACGGCCTATACGCCCTGCTTCCGGCGCGAGGCGGGCTCCTATGGCAAGGATGTCCGCGGGCTGAACCGCCTGCACCAGTTCGACAAGGTCGAGATCGTGCAGATACAACACCCTGACCGGTCCTACGATACACTTGAAGAAATGAAGGACTATGTGGCCTCCCTCGTGGAGTCCCTCGGGCTGCCATTCCGCATTATGAAGCTGTGCGGTGGAGATATGAGTTTCGCCTCCGCGCTGACATATGACTTCGAAGTTTTCGCCGGCGCCCAGCGAAAATGGCTGGAGGTGAGCTCGGTTTCCAATTTCGAGGCATTCCAGGCCCAACGCCTGCAACTGCGCTTCCGTGAGGGCAAGCAGAAACCGCGCCCGGCGCATACACTAAACGGCAGCGCACTGGCGTTACCGCGTATAGTGGCGGCCCTGCTGGAGAATAACCAGACGGAAAAGGGAATTGCAATTCCGGAGGTGCTTGTTCCTTATACAGGATTCGAGTCAATCAAATAATAGTGGCAGGAGGAAGCGGCAGTGGAATTTATTTCCGGAAATAGGCATCGAAAACCGCAAATACGCGGTTTTTCTGACGGAAGCCGCAGGAAAATATTCAATTACTTGTTAAATCATTAGCCCATCAACTCTCTAACACTTCATCCCCCGTCCCGGACCATGCTTATATTGCCAGTAAGAACCGGTATGACTTCAATCACAAGACACTTCCTGGTCAAGGCTGCACTCCTTTTCGTTTTCGCTATGGCTTTGCCGGTCCTTGCCGGCGCGCAGCAATCCAACCTGGAGCTGGCCACCCAGTATTTCTCCACGAGGGATTACGATAAGGCAGCGGTGTATTATGAAAAGCATTACCGCGCTGATCCGTTCGGTGCCTACAAACCGTACCTGCGCTGCCTCGAATTGCTGAAGGAATACAGGGAAGCGGAGAAGCTGGTGAAAAAACAGCTGAAGAAAAACCCGCGTGACCTTACGGTGCGCGTCGACCTGGGAAAGATCTACCGGGCGAACGGCGATGAAAAGAAAGCGGCGAATACTTTTCAGGAAGCCATCGGTGCCCTTACCCCTGAAGTGAACCGTATCGTTACGCTTGGCAACGCTTTTATCCAGATCCAGGAGCTGGACCTCGCGCTGGAGACCTACCTCACCGGCCGCAAGCTTATGCAGGGCGCCTATCCATTCGGCTTCGAGGTGGCGGAATTGTATGCACAGCGTGGCGAGCATGAGCGGATGGTCAACGAATACCTGGACCTGCTGCTGTATAACGAAAAATTCTACCCGAACCTGCAGGCCATTTTTCAGAATAAGATTGCGAACGACCTGGGAGGGCGCATATCGGAATTGCTGCGGGTGAACCTGCTGCGACGTATCCAGAAGATGCGCAACCGCATCATATATAATGATATGCTGTACTGGCTGTTCATCCAGGAAAAGGATTTCGAGTCGGCTTACATCCAGGCCCGGGCCATGGACAAGCGTATGGAGGAAAGCGGCGCCCGGCCCCTTGCCCTGGGCAGGCTCTGTGTTTCGAACAACGACTACATCACGGCTGAAAAGTGTTTCAGGTATGTGACAGACCTCGGGTCCGGGGGCCCCAATTATATCCCGGCGCGCATTGCACTTGTGAATGCATCCAGCCAGCGGATCACGGGCAACCGCAAGCCGACGACCGCCGAACTCTCCAGGCTCGAAACCGAATACGGGACCACGCTTGCGGAGTTGGGCAAGAATGCGGTCACCGCCCCGCTGATCAAGGGCTATGCCCATCTTAAGGCCTTTTACATGGGCAAGATAGGGGAGGCGGTCGCCCTGCTCGAGGAAGCCATCGCCATGGGCGGGCTGAGCCAGCATTTCAGGGCCGAATGCAAACTGGAGCTTGGCGACATCTACATCTTCAAGGACGAAGTATGGGAGGCCGCGCTGCTGTACGGGCAGGTCGACAAGGATTTCAAGAACGACGCCATAGGCCGTGAGGCCAAGTTCCGCAATGCCCGGCTGTCGTACTACCTCGGTGAATTCGACTGGGAAGCGGCACAGCTGAACGTGCTCAAGGCCGCCACCTCACAGCTGATCTCCAATGACGCGCTGTCGCTGTCGCTGCTCATCATGGACAACACCGGCATGGACAGCATCACCGAGCCGCTGCTGGTCTATTCGCGCGCCGACCTGCTTGCCTTTCGCAACAGGGATACCATGGCCCTGCAGGTTCTTGACTCCATCCCGCTGTTGTTCCCCGGCCATTCCCTGACAGACGAAGTGTGGTTCCGGAAGGCAGACCTGTTCGTACGACTGGGCAACCTGGACTCGGCGATGTTTTACCTCGAAGAGGTGTATACTTATTTCCCTGAAGACATCCTGGCCGATGACGCCCTGTACCGGCAGGCGCGGCTGTACGAGGAGGAGGCAGAAGCACAGGACAAGGCCATGGCGCTGTATGAAAAGCTGCTCACCGACTATCCCGGCAGCCTGTTCGTCATCGATGCCCGTAACCGCTTCCGAAGGCTGCGGGGTGACACCGTAAACTGATTGCTTGGAGTTGCATACGCGGTACGTTACTTTTGCGCGTAAGGCCATGATCCTTTACAGCGTAACCGTTAGTGTAGAACCCGCTATTCATGACGATTGGGTGGCATGGATGCGCGACGTGCATATCCCGGAGGTCATGGCCACCGGCTGCTTTTCCGAAAACAGGATGCTGAAGGTGCTTTCCACCCAGGCACCCGGTGAGCTGACTTATTCCATCCAGTATACGTGTTCCGACATGAAAACCTATGAAAGGTACCGTGATGAATACGCGCCGGCGCTGCAACAGGCCCATACGGAAAGATACAGAGACCGCTTCGTAGCGTTCCGCACACTGCTGAAGTACGTATGAAGAGGCACCGGCTCGTCATCCTGCTGCTGATAACCTCAGCCCTGAGTGCGCGGGCGCATGAGCCACCCGCCGCCGTGTTCGCGAAGCTCATGGACGCCATGCGCGGCGTGAAGACCTGCAGCTTCGTGCTGGATATCAATGAACGCATCCGTGGCGAAATGAAGCATGATGAGTTCGTGGTGAAGCTGCAGGCGAAGCCTTACAAGGTGTATGTCTATAGCGTGACACCAAACCCGGGGGCCGAGGCCCTGCTGATCGACGGGTGGAACAACAACAAGGCGCTAGTCAACCCCAACCACTGGCTTATCCCCACCCTCAGCCTGAACCCATGGGGCACCACGCTTCGGAAAAACCACCAGTATACCCTGTGGCACTTCGGGTTTACCTATATCACCGAGATCCTGGAAGGCAACGTGAAGAAGCATGGCAACGCCTTTTACAGCCTGCTTCGCCACGAAAGCGACGTGACCTGGAACGGCCGCACGTACTTGCAACTGGTAATCGAGAACCCTGATTTCGGCTACAGGGACTACACGGTCCGGGAAGGGGAAACGCTGGTGGAGATTGGGAGGAAGCTGATGGTGAACGACTACATGATACTGGAGGCGAACAGGGAGGTAAAAAGCTTCACCGACGTCCGTGCCGGCCAGGTGATCCGGGTGCCTGTTTCATTCGGGAAGAAAATCATCCTCTATATCGACAAGCGAACCTTTTTACCGATGGTACAGGTCATCTACGATGACAAGGGTATGTACAGCAGAATGGAGATCACCAGCCTGATCGTGAACCCGGTTTTCAATGCCGGGGACTTTTCGAAGGATAACGGGAAGTATGGTTTCTAGCTTGCGATGCGCAGTTGTTGCGTTGGTTGAATTGTTGAATCGTTTAAAAGCGGAAGGTCGCTCTTCCCGGACAGTTGTCGAACGGCAGGTTTGCGGCTACCCCGGCCATTCTGTTGGACAGCAGGCTATTCAGGCCCGGCAATAAACAAACCGGTCACCGATGACCAATCACCCACCCGCCTTCAGCGTTTGGCAGGCAGCTCATCATTCAATTGCCGGCTACAGCTACCGTGCTGCGTCCTGCAATAACAATCCGGTTTGCAAAGGAATTCACTTCAACTTAAACGACTCCATGAACTTCGTCGTGTACTTCCCTTTTCGGAAGTCCTCGTTCAGCATGAGCTGCTGGTGAAAGGGGATGGTGGTCTTGACCCCTTCAATGACGAATTCGCTGAGGGCGCGTTCCATGGTGTTGATGGCTTCGTCACGGGTCTGGGCCATCGTTATAAGCTTGGAGACCATGGAATCATAATGCGGCGGTATGTTGTAGCCTGCATAAATGTGGGAGTCGACACGGACGCCATGACCTCCTGGCACGTGGAGTGTGGTGATCCTGCCGGGAGATGGCCGGAAAGCGTTATACGGGTCTTCAGCGTTGATCCGGCATTCGATGGCATGCAACATGGGGTAGTAGTTTTTGCCGGTAATCTTCTCGCCTGCGGCGATCTTGATCTGCTCCTTGATGAGATCGTAGTTGATGACTTCCTCCGTCACGGGATGCTCCACCTGGATACGCGTGTTCATCTCCATGAAATAAAAGTTACGGTTCTTATCCACCAGGAATTCCACCGTGCCCACCCCTTCGTATTTGACCGCAAGTGCCGCGTTGATGGCGGCATCGCCCATCTTCTCCCGCAGATTCTTTGTCATGAACGGTGACGGCGTCTCTTCGAGAAGCTTCTGATGACGTCTCTGGATGGAGCAGTCGCGTTCTGAAAGGTGGCATGCCCGTCCGTACTGGTCGCCGGCAACCTGGATCTCGATATGCCGCGGTTCCTCCACGAACTTTTCCAGGTATATGCCGTCATTGCCGAACGCGGTGGAGGCCTCGTTGCGGGCGTCGTCCCATGCTTTCTGAAAATCCTTTTCCTTCCAAATGACGCGCATGCCGCGGCCCCCGCCACCTGCAGTGGCTTTCAGCATGACAGGGTAACCGATCTTTTTTGCCACTTTCTTGCCGTTTTTTACATCGGCAATCAGCCCTTCGGAACCAGGAATGGTTGGAACGCCCGCCGCCTTCATGGTAGACTTGGCATTGGCCTTGTCGCCCATACCGTCGATCTGGTCCGGCGTGGCACCAATGAACTTGATGTCATGTTCGGCACAGATTTTTGAAAAACGGCTGTTCTCGCTCAGGAATCCGTAGCCGGGATGAATGGCATCGGCATTGGTGATCTCAGCTGCCGATATGATGGACGGGATGTTCAGGTAGGAATCTTTGCCCGGTGGCGGGCCAATGCAAACGGCTTCATCAGCAAATCTTACGTGCAGACTTTCCTTGTCGGCCGTACTGTATACCGCCACCGTTTTGATGTTCATTTCCTTGCACGTGCGTATGATGCGCAGGGCAATCTCGCCGCGGTTCGCTATAAGGATCTTTTTGAACATCCTGGTAGGTCGGAAAAAGTGATTGACAAAAAAACTGCCAATGCCCCTTATTTACTTCGGTTCGATTAGAAACAACGGCTGGTCGTATTCCACTGGCGAGGAATTGTCGACCACTACCTTCACGACGCGTCCGGCTACGTCACATTCGATCTCGTTGAATAGCTTCATCGCCTCGATGATGCAGATCACCTTGCCGGGCTGTACCTCGTCGCCCACATTAACGAAGTTGGGCTTGTCGGGTCCGGCGGCTCGGTAAAACGTACCTATCATGGGCGACTTGACCGCATGGAGCTTGGATTCGTCTATGCCGTCATCGCCCTTCTTGGCGGGCTTGTCCTCGGCAACAGCCGCTGCAGGGGCCGCCGCAGCCAGCGCCGGGACCGAAGGTGCGGCAGCCACATGGGTGAAAACCTGTTCCGGATGCTTGGGCTGGTTCTTGACGGTGATCTTGAACCCCCGCTGTTCAATGGTCACCTCGCTGACGCCGGAACGGCGGATGAACTTGACCAGCTCCTCGATCTCTTTCTTGGTCATATGGGTTTGCAGGTTGGGTGACCAAATTTAAAACTAATATTCATACGAGCCCCAAAGCCTTTAAAAACAGTGCAATACGATGAATTACGGCCGTCCCTTCAGGACCTTTTGCACATGCCGTCCAAGAGGGGTGATCACTTCCACGAAGTAGACCCCGGCGGCGAGGTCCGGGACATCCAGCGTGGCACGGCGACCGGCCTCCAGGACGTCTTGCCGGAGCAGCAGCAGCCGCCCATGCGCATCGGTCACCCTGAAATGGGCCGGCCCGGCGAATCGTTCCGCCTGCACATGGATGGCGGATTCGAAAAGAGTGGGGTAGATCCTGATGCCGGGATCCGGGTTTCCCGGCAGCCCGGTGCAGGGCGACAGGACCACATCGTCGATAAAGCAATAGATGAAATTGCCAAATGCCGACGGGTTGGCGAGCGTAACACTGGTGGCGGAGTCGGGCAGGAAGTTGCCGATGATCAGGTAGAGCTCGTTGCCGCCGGTAATGAATGTCGTGCTCACCTTCTGCCAGTTCAGCGTATCGAAGTTCCCGGGAGCCGTAAGGTCCAGCTGGGGTGTGAACGGCAATGGGTAGTAGTTCCCCACACCGGACACGGCAGAATCGGAAAGGTATACCTGGATGGCATCCGTTGTGAACCTGCTGCCATTTCCAAGGTTTACATACATGGAGAACTCAAAGCAAAGCCCAGGCGGCAGGGTGGCAAGCAACGACACCTCCATGTATTCACGGTAATCGGCTATCGACTGGTGATACAGCGAAATGCCTGCATATCCCGCACCGCTGTTCGCGGGCTGGTACCCGATAAAGGTATTGGGAACATGTGCCAGCGTCCCGGTGGCACACTGGTTAAGGTAGTCCGGCGTGCCGGGCAGGGTGATGCCCGAGTCGGAAGGGTTAAACCAGTAGACGGCCGAGTCGAGTTGCTCGAGCCCCGTGGGACATGAGCTGAATTGCTCCAGGTCTCCGTTGGGAACGAGGTTCTGCGCTGATCCGGTGAATGGAATGACCATGGCGCAGACCTTGAGCCATCGGCCTGCGAGCCGCAATCCATGTGTGATGTTAAAATGCAAGCGCATCATACTGCCGTAAAATCCGAAGGTCCTATAAAGTTAGGCAATACCGGTGATTTGTTGGCGTGCAAAGGCGAAATGAGTACGCGATGATGGTATGATTGGAAAAGCGGGCCGCCTACTGCCACTTGATCGGGCCAAAAAAATCAGCGGCTGGCATTAGCTGGGGTTCTCAACTATCATACGCCCACTTCAGATAAACCGCTCCCCAGGTAAAGCCGCCGCCGAAGGCGGCGAGAATGATGTTATCACCCTTTTTGAGACGCGGTTCCCAGTCGGAAAGACAAAGGGGCAGTGTGCCGTTGGTGGTATTCCCGTACCGCTGGATATTGAGCATCACCTTTTCATCACCCAATCCCATGCGGCTGGCCGTGGCATCGATGATGCGTTTGTTGGCCTGGTGCGGGACCAGCCAGGCGATATCATCTGCAGTGAGGTTGTTGCGATTCATGATTTCCTCGGATACATCGGCCATGTTCTTGACGGCAAACTTGAATACGGTCTTCCCTTCCTGGTAAACGTAATGAAGTTCATTGCGTACCGTCTCGAGGGAGGCGGGCATGAGGCTGCCGCCCGCCTTCTGGTGCAGGAATTCGCAGCCGCTGCCGTCGCTGCGCAGGATCTCGTCCATGATACCGTTCCCTTCCGTGGAAGGCTCCAGCAATACGGCACCGCCGCCATCGCCGAAGATGATGCACGTGGCGCGGTCCTCGTAATTAAGGATGGATGACATCTTGTCGGCACCAACGACGACTACCTTTTTGTATTTGCCGGATTCGATGAATTTGGCCGCCGTGGCCAGCGTGTACAGGAACCCGGAGCAAGCCGCGCTCACGTCATAGCCGAACGCATTTTTGGCTCCCACCCTGTCACAGATGATGTTGGCGGTGGCAGGGAAAACCATGTCCGGGGTGGTGGTCGCGCAGAGCAGCAGTTCGATCTCCTCCGCTTTCATGCCGCGCTTTTCGAGCAGGCGGTTGACGGACTGCACACCGATCTCGGAAGTGGCTTTGTCCTTGTCGCGAAGGATACGCCGTTCCACGACGCCGGTGCGCGTACGGATCCATTCGTCAGTGGTATCTACCATGCTTTCCAGCTCTTTGTTGGTCAGCACGTAATCAGGCACCCAGGCACCTATGGCGGTTATGGCAGCTCTTACATCGGACATCGTTAAGGATCAGGTCGTGCAAATAAAATCATTTAATTTTTGATGACATATTGCTCAACCGGCAATGCGCAAATCCTATAACCAGTGGTTCGTTATTCGGTTGCGACGCCCGTTTCGTTTTTAGGCAATCGTTTTTCGGCTCCATAATGCTGAAAATGCTTTGGATGTAAGTAGGGCCCTAGTGGCCTACTCACGACCAACGTTTGCCGAAACAAGGGCCGCAACCGTACCACGACCTACAAGTTAAAACTAAGAAAATGTGTTTCAGGAAATCGCAGGCGATCCCAGCGCTTCCGTGATCTTCTCGTTCAGCTGCGCATTTACCACGTCACGTGTAAGCAGGATCATGTTGCGGATGGCCTTTGCCTTGGAGATGCCGTGGGCAATGATGACCGGGGCGTTGACACCCAGCAGCGGTGTGCCGCCGTAGTCTTCAAAGTCGAAACGGTCCAGGTACGGATCTTTTATGCCGCGCTTGCGCAGCATCCAGAAAAAGGATTCGGCTTCCTTAAGGATTACGTTGCCGGTGAATCCATCACATACGATCACGTCAGCGCGGTCATTGAAAAGATCGCGTCCTTCGACATTACCCACGAAATTAATGTCCTCGGCATCACGTAGCAGGCCGTAGGCGGCCTGCGAAAGCAGGTTGCCCTTTTCCTCTTCCTCGCCGACATTCATGAGCGCCACCTTGGGCTTGTTTATTTTAAAGACATGTTCGGCGTACAGTGAACCCACGATCCCGAACTGCTGCAGCAATTCAGGCTTGCAGTCGACATTGATTCCCACGTCGAGGATGACACCAACGCCTCCATGCTGCTTGGGCACGATAGAGGAGATGGTTGGCCGCAAGATACCGGGGATGGATTTAACGCTGAACATCGCGCCCACCATCATCGCGCCCGTGTTGCCCGCGCTCGCGAAGCCGTCAATCTCCTTTTCCTTCAGCAGCCGGAAGCCTATGGACATGCTCGCCCGGGGTTTCTGGCTGAATGCACGCGTAGGGGCGTCCGCGAAAGAGATCACCTCCGTGGTATGGTGGATGTCCACGCGCGACGGGTCGACCTGGTGCTTTTCCAGCAGGGGAACGATACGTTCCCGGTCGCCGATCAGCGCCAGGCGTACATTATCAGGAAGCTGCCCGAGCGCCTGTATGCAACCCAGCGTCGTTTCCACGGGGGCATGATCGCCTCCCATGATGTCTATGCCGATTCTCATGTGGGATATTAGAGCTGCGTATCTGCCTTTGAGGACACGCCCGGTGATTACCCGGCCTCTTCCATTACCACCTTGCCTTTATAATACATCTTCCCGTCATGCCAGTATGCACGATGAAACAGATGCGGCTCGCCGGTAACGGAACAGATTGCGACGTTGGGTTCGTCGGCTTTATAATGCGTCCTGCGCTTGCGGCTCCTTGCTTTGGAATGCTTGTGTTTCGGGTGGGCCATAATAACTCAGTTTAGCGTTGGCTTGGATTTTCGTTTGTCAGTTATCAATTTTTATTTTTTTCAGACCGTCCCAGCGGTCGTCTTTGCCACGGCTTTTTTTCCCGGTATGCGCTTCCAGCACCCTGATGGCATCGGGATCGCATCCCGCCTTTCCATCCTGGTCGGGATGCAGCTTCCGGTAAGGGACCAATAGGCTGAGGTAATCGTAAATGTGATCTCCCAGCCGGAACACATGATCGTCTTCCGAAATGATCACCACATCTTCCTCCTTCGCTTCAGCAGCCTCTTCACTGATTTTCACCACAAGTTCCCTGCGCAATTCCACAGGAAAGGCAAATGGTTCAAGACACCTGTCGCATGTCAGATCCACCTTCCCGTCGAAAGAAAGATCCAGCACCAGTATCCGTTCGCGGCGGGTCAGCCTGACCTCCAGGCTAACATCAACCTCATGAATCAGCGAGCCTTCATATGCATTGAAGAAATCCCTGCCAATCGTGAAGGAGTACGCATACTCGCCGGGTTCGAGCCCGAAATATGGTATCGCGTACTTGTCCGCCATGTCCATGGTCCTTATTTCAAGTCACTTCTCCGGCACGATCCGCCGGAAGGGAGGCAAAGGTAGCAAAACGGTGGTGAATAGAAAACTCCCGCCTTCATCACAATCTCCTAAAAATCAGCATTATATGCTTCGAAATAGGATGGCATGTGTGCATGGCTCACGAGGATGGCGGGCTTCACGCCTATATATAATAAGCAGAGATACAGTCTTTTGAATTTGGGTGCATCCTGTTCAGGCACTTCCCGGTTTCCGGGGCCGGTGTCCTGGAATCGTACTGGACAGTACATGTAAGAAGGCCTTGTAAAAGGGTCCCCTGCCATTGAGCCACGACCTATCTTGATGAAGAGCATAAACCGGAACCAGTCCCAAACCTGTTATGAAACCAGCATATCTACGGGCAGGGGCATTTATTGCAGCATTTCTAGGGCAGGCGATGGCACAGCCAGCCTTTACGTCCCGGGGCATCGGCGGCGGAGGCGCCTTGTTCGCGCCATCCATTAGCCATGCCATCCCGACGGAAATTTACACCGCATGTGACATGAGCGGGCTGTACCGCTCCACGGACTTCGGGCATACCTATGCCCTGCCGGACTTCCATTCTATCCAGGCCGGCCCCGCTTCCCGCATGCAGTTCACGCATATCGCCAATATCCGCTATTGCATCGACTATTCGAACGACCATGGGGTGCCGGTCAGATCCATGAGCGGCGGGGTGAACTGGATGACCATGTCCGGCAACCCGTATCCCGGGGAGTCGTGTTACGGGCTTTACGCCGATTACGACAATGCAGACCGCATCGTGGTTTCGTTTTATGATGAGATATATATCTCCCACGACGGCGGGCAGTCCTTTACCCTTGTACATCATGCCACCGGCAATTCCGTGGCTGTGGCCGGTGCGTATTTCTCCGGCAGCCTGGTGTTCATCGGTTCTTCCGAAGGTCTGCTCGTGTCCACGGACGGCGGCCAGTCGTTTGGACTTTCGGTGGCCACGGGGATCCCGGCAGGTGAATCGATACTTTCATTTTGCGGTGCGACGCAAAACGGCACCACCCGCCTGATTTGCCTTACGGCCGATGACAATGATGTATACCCCGGCAGATCGCCTTCAGATTACTGGGGTGTATTGAAAGGGGTGTATACGCTGGACCACGGCAATGCCGCATGGACACCGCGCATGAACGGGATCGACCTCTCGAAAGATTTCATGCTGCATGCCGCGATGGCCCGCAGCAATATCAGCCAGGCCTACCTGGCGGGAAGCAATGACCAGGGCTACCCCGCTGTCCTCAAGACCCTGGACGGGGGTCAATCATGGTCGCACGTCTTCATATCAACGGGCAACCAGAATATTGCAACCGGCTGGTGCGGCAGCGGGGGAGACCGGGGCTGGGGTTATGCGGAATGCGTATTCGGGATGGCTGTCGCGCCAACGGACGCCAACCGTGTGGTCATTACCGACTATGGTTTCGTGCATACCACCATCAATGGTGGGGTGTCTTGGCAACAGGCCTATGTAAAGCCCGCGTACCAGAACACACCGGCTACCACCACGCCTGTTTTCAAGCCCTACCTGACCACCGGCCTGGAGAATACTTCGTGCTGGTCCGTTTTATGGATAGACGCCGGCCACCTGCTGGCAGGGTATTCCGATATCCGGGGCCTGAAATCAGACAACGGCGGACTCACCTGGAAAATGGCGGGCAATACCGCCCTTAACACCACGTACCAGTATTTAAAAAACGCATCCACTGGTCAGCTCTATGCCGCCACCTCCAGCATTCACGACCTGTACCAGACCACTCACCTCTCCGATGCGAAGATCGATGCGGGTGACGGCGAGATCATGTACTCGCTCAACAACGGCGTCTCATGGTCGCTGCTGCATGACTTCAATCATCCTGTCATTTGGATGTCTGCCGATCCGAATAACAGCGCCCGCATGTATGCCTCGGTGGTGCATTACGCTGCCGGGGTGGGTGAGGGGGGTATCTGGACTACGGGCAACCTGCACCAGGGACCTGCATCTGCATGGACAAAGCTTCCCGATCCACCGCGTACGGAAGGCCACCCCTTCACGGTCATCGCCCTTAAAAACTGGGGATTGCTTTGTTCCTACAGCGGCCGGCGTGATGCTGCAGGGGCGTTTACCCCTTCGTCAGGCGTGTTTTATATGCCCCCGGGTACGGGTGCCTGGACGGATGTAAGCGACCCGGGTATGCTTTATTATACCAGGGGTGTGGTGCTGGATCCCCACGACCCGCAACAGGACACGTGGTACGCCTGCGTATGGGACGGCTGGGGTGGCCCGCCCAACGGCAAGGGAGGGCTGTACCGCACTTACAACCGCGGGCAGGGCTGGACCCGTATATTCAATTCCTCCGGCAGGGTTTCATCCATCACCTTCTCACCAACAAACCCCGGAGAAGCGTGGCTGACCACCGAACGCGACGGGCTGTGGCACAGCACGGATATGCAAAATCAGAATCCTGTCTTCACACCGGTATCATCCTACCCGTTCCGGCAGCCGGAAAGGGTATTTTACAATCCGCATGATCCGGGTGAGCTGTGGGTGACCAGTTTCGGGGCGGGCCTGAAGGTCGCCACCCTGTCAGCAAGCGGCGCCCAGGTCCTCGATTCACGGCCCATGCGGCACAAGGTATTCCCGAATCCTGTAAAGGACAAACTGAGCATCTGCCATTTCAGCAGTACCATCACCCGCGTCGAAGTCTACAGCCTTTCAGGGGAACGGCTGCTTCAAAGGGGGGGCCTGCCCGTGGCGCCCTCGGGGTGCACGGACATCGACGTGGCCGCACTCAGGCGCGGTACCGTATTGTTCAAGGTATATACCGATGGCCGGCCCGGGATGTTTACCGAACAGGTGATCCTGGAATAACACCCGTCAGTGAAACACCAGGACACCCAGCACCACGATGGCCAGGGCGACGAGGAGCGTAGCCTTGCCCACGCCGGCTGACTTCCTGAGAAGGGCGGCCGCTGTATCCGCGTCTGCCGCTTTTGCTTTTCGCATGGTGGCGCTGTTGATCCCGATGAGTGCCGACAGCACCAGGAACAGCACCAGCTTGGTCACGAGGAGTGGCGAGGAGCCGAGGGTGCTCCAGTAAGGTGTCATCAGGTAGCCACCGGATATGAAGAGCAACAGCAGCCCTATGTTGCCCATCTTGCTCAGCGCGGAAACGTTGAGCATGAAAGTGCGTCCGGCTGCGGCTTCCATCTTTTCGCTGGCCTTGCCCAGGAACATGTACCCGAACCCGGCCCCAAGGCCCATGGCAAGCCCGGTGAAATGAATAATCAGCATTATATCGCGCATGATGTTTGTTGGTTGGATTGAACGGCCAAGGTACCGATTCAGGTGCAGGTGGCTTTATTGCGTTATGGCAATTTTTCAGGATCATCCGTACTGATGGTTAGCTTTGTAAAGCACTAACGGGTTTCGAACGGTATGAACAGGAGAACGGCGGGTCTTGTCCGCAGACTTAAGAATATCGCCCATCGTTTCGATCCGGCTATTGCCGGGGAAAAGGAGCTTATCCTTAAATCGCTGACCCGCCGGGTGCCCGGCAGCGGACTGGAATCATATATGGAGACGCTGATGTTTATCCGGGCGCACCCGGACAATGTTAACGTACTTAAGCTTTCGGATGCATGCCTGGAGCGGCTGGCATTGCACCTGGACAGATCTGGCCGGGGGCGTACCGGGGACCTGGTCAACTCGGGGCTTCCCTTTTCCAATGGCCACGGATCCTTCACACGTCCTTTTACCGGTTGGTTGCTCGCACAACGCGGGATGGTGGCGGACATCGCAAGCTACGAGGATGCCATGTTCGACCTGAATGAAGTATTGAAAATGACCCTGCCGTCCATTGAACAGGCGGAAACAGGCGCCGGGCTTTCCAATGACGGGCTGCTGGACACCCTGGAGGTGCGCCGGGAGAACAGGCTTGCGTTTATTTACCGGCAAACAGGTCGACTCGGTGAAAAAGCGGGGGAGCACCTTTTTGACGGTCTTGGTATCCGGCAAACCATCCGGCTGCAGGACCGCAAATGGTCGCGTGCATTCAACAGGTCACGGCGCAACAGCCGGTTCTGCCATGACGGGCTGCTCAAACGATTTGATCACCGTACACTCCTGCAGCATCCGGCACCCCGGCCGCTGGATCCCGGCCCGCGGACACGCGGTGAGATCGTGAATGTGATCAAGGCCTCGCTATTGCTTGCCGACAGGGAAACAGATCCGGTTACCTACATGGATGAAAGCTCACTTTTATTTTACGAGCTTGACAGGGGCATCAGTGTGGCGTTGTACGGTATGTCTGCCGACCGGCAGATGCC
>JAHEKC010000062.1 GCA_024638565.1 Bacteroidota bacterium | reverse complement strand
TTGGGCATGAAGCCCTGCAGGGCTTCGATGACATCCATGTTTCCGTCTATGATCTCCACGTTATGGCCCTTGCTTTCCAGGGATTCTGCTACCAGGTTCACCGTTCGGGCATTATACGTTTCCTTATTCTGCCTGCCAAAGCGGTTAATGACGTTTGAAAAGTCCTTGTTGTAAATGATGGCTACCTTCATGTCAAATAGTTTATCATGGGTTGACGTTGATAACGAAACCGGTTTCCGGGGGTGCAATTATACGCTAATCGCTTAATTTACGATTAATTCATGAAATAAATTCCGGCAATCGCATTTGTTTCGGTTTTATACTTTTAGTGACTCAATGATCCGCGGCTTATGACCTACTTCCGGCAGGCACTCAACTTCGAGCTTTTCAGTATCGGAAGCTATTCCCTGACCATCGGACAGGTGTTGTTCCTGGTTGTCGTATTTCTCGCCACGCATCTGCTGCTGCTGGTTATACGGGCTTCGATCTACAGGAGTAAAAAGTTGTTACGGGCGGGCGAAGGGAGCAAGCACGCCATGTACCAGATCATCCGGTATTTTATCTGGATCATCGCCGTCATCATCGCTCTGGAAAGCCTGGGCCTGAAAGTCAATATCCTGCTGGCAAGTTCCGCCGCCCTGCTCGTGGGCATGGGCCTCGGCCTGCAACAGACCTTCGGTGATGTTGTTGCCGGCTTTATCCTTCTCATCGAGGGAACGGTTCGGGTGGGTGACATCCTGGAAATCGACGGAAACGTGGTCCAGGTACGGGAAATAGGCTTGCGCACCTCCAAGGTGATCAACCGGGACAACATCATGATCATCATGCCCAACTCCAAGATGGTCAACGACAAGGTCATCAACTGGAGCCACCAGGTCAAGGACACCCGGTTCCGGATCAACGTGGGCGTGGCCTACGGCAGCGACGTGGATCTGGTCATCCGGCTGCTCGAGGAAAGTGCGGCGGAACACCCCCAGAACAAGGAGGACACCACGCCCGTGGCACGGCTGATCGACTTCGGGGAAAGCTCGCTGGATTTCGAACTGCTGTTCTTCAGCGATGAACTGTTTCGGATCGAGCAGGTCACCAGCGATATGCGCCGTACCATCGACCGCAAGTTCAGGGAAAACCGTGTCACCATCCCGTTTCCACAACGAGACCTTCATTTTAAATCCGGCACACCGTCTTCATGGCACGATTCCTGAAAAAAACGACCAAGTCCAGGGGCCTGCCCCCCGGCACACTCGTGTTCATCGGCACCCGCAAGATGGAGCAAACACGATTGCGCATGATCGATTACAATGAATCATCGATTGTGGAAAGGGAGCTGACTGACATCAGTGAATGTGCAGCAAACATTCCCGACAATACGGTTACCTGGATAAACGTCGACGGGCTTCACAACCCTGAGCCAATTGAGAAGATCGGGCAGCTGTTCGGCCTCGACCCGCTGATGCTGGAGGATATCATGGACAGCAGCCAGCGACCCAAAGTCGACGAATACGATAATTGCGTTTTCATGATTATGAAAATGCTGCGAATCGATGAGGCTACCAAACGCATTTACGCCGAACAACTGAGCGTTGCCATCGGAAAGAATTTCCTGATCACGTTCCAGGAACAGGTGGGAGATGTTTTCGAGCCTGTACGGGAGCGGCTGCGTAATAACCGCAAACGCATCCGCTCTTCCGGGCCTGACTACCTGGCCTATGCGCTCCTGGATACCGTAACGGAGAATTATATCCGGATCACCGAAGCGCTGGGCACCCAGGTGGAGGAAATGGACAATTACCTGCTCAACAACCCGGGAAAAACGGTCCCTGCACAGATCAACAGGTACAAGCAGGAATTCAATTACCTGCGCCGTTGCGTCCGGCCCGCTTACGAGGCACTCCTTAAAATTCCAAAACTTGAATCCGGGCTGATCAAAAAACATACATTGCCCTATTACGACGATCTTGATGAAATGCTCGTCAAGGCCGCGGAAGGCATTGACACCTACCGCGATATGCTTTCAGACCAGTTCAACCTGTACCACACTACGGTAAGCAGCAAGATGAACGACATCATGAAAGTGCTTACCATCTTCGCGGCTATTTTTATACCCCTGACTTTTATTGCCGGCGTTTACGGTACAAATTTCGACCACGTGCCGGAGCTGCATTACAAATACAGCTATTTCATCATGCTGAGTGTCATGTTCGTCATCGCCGCGGGGATGGTTGTTTATTTCAGGAAAAACAAGTGGTTTTGAATTAAGTGACTGCCTTCGCCAGGGCCCCGTCGGGCAAGCAGTGGCAGTTGCGCGACCATCGTTGCGCGCCTTTGCATGGAGTCCCCGGGCTCGCAAAGAAGGCCGGGAACGCTCCATAAAGTCTTGGTAATCCCAAAGCAATAAAAAACCCGGAAGGCTGTCCTCCCGGGTTTTTTCTTCTGCCAATGGCGGGTTATTTCACCATGAGCTTTTTGGTCACCGGATTGCCTGTACCCGTATCGAGCGAGATGAAATACATGCCCGGCGGAACGTCCAGTTCCAGTTGCTTAAGGTGTTCACCTGCCGGCAGGCCGCTCCATGTATGGCGTGCCACCACGCTGCCGCGGGTGTCGTAAAGCGATACGGCCACATCAGCGGCCCGCTCCAGCTTCAACGGTACGAATACGAGGTTGACGGCCGGGTTGGGATAAACGGGTGCGCCGGCGATCTGGTCGTTATCCTGTATGCCCAGCGCCGTGTGCACGTAAAAGAGTACCGTCTCGTCGAATGAAAAGAGCTGGTCGCGCGTACGGAATACGACAATATATGGGTTGGACCTTGTCTGTGTATTGTCCGGTGTCCACATGAACATGCCCAGCATGTCGGTCCCGTTGAAGGGTATGGTGGAGAAGGTGGCGGGATTGGTCGGGTGCAGGTAGGGCTCACCATAGCTGAGGAATTCCACCTGGTTGCCCTCCTGGTCTTCGGCAAGCATCGTGATCGTAATCGGGGTATTCTCCACCAGGTCCTTGTAGTAATGCCCGTTGGCATCCAGCGGGAACATTCCGCCGAAGTTGGTTATCCTGGGTGCCGTTTTCTTGGTGGTATCGTCGATGACGATCATCTGGTAGTCCCGTCGGATCTCCCCGATCTTGGTTCCCCCGCGGTACTCTTCCACGCGGATGGAGGCCACATAGTTGCCGTACATGTTCGGTGTCCAGTCTATCTGCCCTGTAATGGGATCGAGTGTGAAAGCACCGTTGGCGGCAGCCGATGGGGTCACCCAACCGGCTGCGTATACGCCGGAAGAGGTATAGGGCGTATCGAGGGTCCATGCCAGCGAGTCGCCATCAGGATCAAGGGGAAGCGAATTATACTGCCATGGAAGATTAATGGGCACGAAGGTCACGGGCGGGGCCAGGAACACGGGTGTGGAATTATCCGGGTTCGAGGTATGCGTGAAGGTGGTATACAGGAACATATTCTCGGCCAGCGGTGTGTTGAGGTTGGTGATGGCGCCGTTGCGGCAGCAATTCAACCATTCCACCCGGTAGGAACCAAGTGCAGGCACCGTTACCGTATCGGTGAAGAAATACACCTCCACCCCATAAGGCGCGGCAGGCATGAGGTTACCGGAATTCGGGTCCTGCGGTACCGTGGAGGTCAACACCAGGTTATTGCCGATGTCATACACATCGAATGTGGCAGTTAGTGCGAACGGTACCCCGATCGTATCACGGTAGGCTGTCAGGTGTATGATAAAATCGTTACCGGATAAATGTTCAACGGTCATTTCGCCGCCCATCAGGTGCGTGGCCCGGCCGGGTAAGGCAAGGGTGCAGCACATGGCAAACAACAGGAGCTTTTTAATCATGATTCGGGTCTTTGGTGATCAGGGAACCTGATCGGTTAGATTATTGTTATGTAAATGAAACAAAATAATTCGGTTTCTCCAAACGCAATTGCGCCCTATTTCATGGTGCCCGAAACAATCATACGAATAACGTATTCGCCAACGGTTAACGCCTGTTAACCAAAGCACTCCAAAGACAAACGAAACGGCGCTCCTCCAAATCAGTATCTTTAAGCCATTGCAGGCAATTGTCCTACCAGCCTAACGCAATAATGTACAACGCCATCCTCCTTGTCCTTCTCGCTGCCGGCGGCCTGCTGGCCTCCAGGGGCGTAAGTTCCCGCAGGACAAACCTGGTCATGCTGGGAGCCTTTGTCATCGCGGCCACGCTGGCCATTTTCTGGTTTTTCGGTTTCTGGGGCGAGCTGCTGTGGTTCGACGCGGTAGGGTACTCGTCGCGGTTCATGACCGTCGTGCTGGTAAAGGCCGGCACCCTTGGCGCTGCGGCGCTGCTTTCCTTCCTGTTCGTAAAGCTGATGATACATTCCGTTCGCAAGGCTTCCCGGCCACTGCACCATATCATGCTTGGCGTGGCGGCCCTTGCAGGGGCAGCCTGGGGGGCGGCCAACTGGGAGGTCATTCTCAGGTGGCGCCATGCGGTGGATACCGGGCTGGCCGAACCTGTTTTCGGAATGGACACGGGTTTTTACCTGTTCATCCTTCCTTTCATCGATAACGTATTGTTGTTGCTGGGGATGCTGGCCTTCCTTTCGTTCTTCGCGTCGCTGGGCCTGTTCATCGTTTCACAGTCCACCATGCGCGATGGCAGGCTGGCGTTCCATCCGGTGTACGGAAGCGAGGCCACGCGACGGCTCAGGCCCGTGTATGTCTCCGCGGCACTCATCCTGTTCCTCCTCGCTGCCGGCAAATACCTGGACCGGTTCCACCTGATGTTCTCACAAACCGGGGTGGTCAGCGGACCCGGGTGGACAGATGTGCATGTACGCATTCCGGCGTACTGGATATGCGCCGTGGTGACGGCCCTTGTGGGAATAGTGGTGCTGATCCCTCAGCTGCGCAAGGCCCTGGTCAGGCGCATGGCAAGGCGGCAACAGGGCGAACTGCCGGTGGTGCTGGCCTTTGCAGGGGGTGCGGTGGCGCTGACCTGGTTTCTGGCATTGTCCTTGGCACCCGGGCTTATGCAGTGGCTTCGCGTGGAACCCAACGAAATTTCGCTTGAACGACCCTACATCACCAACAACATCAGGTATACCCGGATCGCGTTCGGCCTCGACAGGGCCGAGGAAAAGGAGTACCCGGTCACGGGGCAACTCACCCGCGCCGTGATCGACAGCAATCCCGGCACCTTCAGCAATATCCGGTTGTGGGACTGGCGTGCCCTGGATGCCGTGTACCGGCAGTTCCAGGAGATCAGGCTGTACTACGAATTCCAGGATGTGGACATCGACCGTTATGTATTCGACGGCCGGTACCGGCAGGTCATGGTCTCGGCCCGGGAACTGAACGTGGACAACCTGCCGGGCGAAAGCCAGACGTTCGTCAACGAGCGGTTCAAGTACACACACGGCAATGGCATTACGTTGACCACCGTCAGCGAGTTCACCCCGGAAGGGCTTCCCAACCTGCTGATCCGGGACATCCCCCCGGTGAGTACGCATCCCGAGCTAGAGGTAACGCAACCACGTATCTACTACGGTGAAACGGCAAACCATGCCGTTGTCGTGAACAGCCTGGAGCAGGAGTTCGATTACCCGAAAGGCGACGAGAACGTCTACATGCATTATGACGGCACCGGCGGTGTGCAGCTCTCCGGCGCACTGCGAAAGTTCATTTACGGGTGGATGTTCGACGGCACGCGGTTCCTCCTTTCGTCCTATATCAAGAAGGACAGCCGGATCATGTTCGATCGCAACATCGCCGTACGCGTGCAGAAGATCGCACCGTTCCTGGAGTTCGACGCCGACCCCTACATCGTCCTGCACGAGGGCCGGCTATTCTGGATCATGGACGGGTATACCACCTCAACCCGTTTTCCTTACAGCGAACCGTTCTCCGCCCGAGAGACGTTTGACGGAAAGAGGTTCATCCGCAACGATGCCGCTTACCTGGACGGCGTCAACTACATCAGGAATTCGGTAAAGGTGACGGTGGATGCCTACAACGGCAATGTCGATTTTTATGTGTCGGACGGAACGGATCCGGTCATCAAGGTGTGGGGCAGCGTATTCCCGGGCATGTTCAGGCCGGTAGCGGAGATGCCGGATGGCCTGTTCGCACATACCCGTTACCCGTCGGACCTGTTGCTGGTCCAGGGGCTGGTGTATGCCAAATACCACATGAACGACCCGGCTGTCTTCTATAACCAGGAGGACCTTTGGGTGCGCGCCACGGAAAAATATTACGGCGGCATCAGGCCCGTGGAGCCGTATTACGTGATGTGGCAGAAGCCCGGGAGTGACAAGCCGGATTTCGTGCTGATCCTGCCCTTCACGCCCAAGAACAAGCAGGTCATGATCGGGTGGATTGCGGGCATGTGTGACGGTGACAATTACGGCCGGTTCCTCGCATACCTGTTCCCGAAGGACAAACGCATCCTGGGACCACAGCAGGTCGAGACCAAGATAGACCAGGACAGCTACCTCAGCGGGCAGCTCACCTTGTGGGACCAGCGCGGCAGCAGCGTGATACGCGGCAATGTGCTCGCCATCCCCGTGGGCCAGACCATCATGTACGTGGAACCCATCTATCTCCAGTCGGAAACGGCAGCATACCCCGAGCTGCGGCTGGTGGCCGTCATGCATGGCGACAAGCTGGCCTACGCGGAGACTTTTGAAGAGGCGCTTGCCAAGCTTACCGGGCTTGCGCCGAGGATCCCGGAAACGACGCAACCTGGAACCGGCGGGCCATCGGCGGAAGTACAAAAACCTGCTGCCGTAACGGATAATGAAAAGCTGCGTCGCGCGGGGCAGGCTTTTGACGAATACCTGAAGCTGACCGGTGAAGGGAAGTTCGGGAAAGCGTCAGAAAAGCTGGATGAGCTTCAGAAAATCCTTAACGACTGATGGGATGACTGAGCGCCGGAGCATGATTCCCGGTTAACCTCCCGGCTCCCTGGTTTTCTCAAACTGGAAGCCTCCCGCCTGCTCAACTCCCTTTAAACCTTCCACTTGATATTGCATCCGATAGATGGCTTCTGGTCGGCCGGCACGGGTTTCCCCGCTAAAATGCAATCCAGGGCGTGGCGCAGGTCCCGCCCGTCGACCGGCACGTCGAGTGATGGCCTCGAATCGTCCAGCTGGCCCCTGTAAACGAGCTCCTGGTTTTTGTCATAGACAAAAAAGTCAGGCGTACACGCCGCATCGAACATGCGGGCTGTTTCCTGCGTTTCATCGTACAGATACGGGAACGGGTAACCGTGAAGCGCCGCCGCCTGCTTCATGAGGTCGGGCGAGTCTTCCGGGTAGTTGGCCACGTCATTGCTGCTGATGGCTGCAAACCGCACCCCTTTTGACATGTAGTCATTGGCCAGCCGCACCAGCTCTTCGTTGATATGCTTGACAAATGGACAATGGTTGCAAATGAACATCAACACGGATGCAGGTGCGCCTGCAAGCCCGGCAGATGCGAAGGGCCGTCCGGACACCGTATCCGGGAGGCTGAATGCAGGCAGTTTCGTGCCCAGCGGGATCATGGTTGAAGGTGTTTGTGCCATGGCGGCAAAGTAATGTAATAATGAAACGCCTCCTGTCATAAAATCCGTTATTTTGCCGAATGCGTCCTTCCGGCAGGCTCCTGTGCCTCTTGCTTTTGCTGCTTTCTCCATTGGCACACGCGCAGAAGATCACCCTTTCACCTGTCCCGTTCGTCGATTACGCTTTCGACAACCTGCGGGTGGCCGGGCAGGATACCGGTGGCTTCTTCCTCCTGCAGAGCAACCTGCCCCTCGAACTGGAACGCGACCGCATCGGGTTCAAAAACCGGAAATACAAACTGGCGTACTACAGGTTTAACCTTTCGGAAGTATGGACCCGCGAGGTGGAAGCGACTCCCGGTGACGCGTCTGTAGCATCCATCATTTTCACCAACGGCAGGATGCTGGTGGCATGTGCGGGCGAGGGGAAAGAAGACCTGACGGTATACGGTCGCTGGATCGACAGCCGCGGAAGGGAGGCCGGTAACCAGGCCGTACATACCTTCGGGCTGCAGGGCGGAGAAACGGGCAAGCTCAAGGTGATCATCTCGGACAACCAGCTGCTGGCGGGATTCCTGCTGCCGGAGTATATCGATGATGACAGGCAGGTGCTGCACTTCGCATTCACGGACTCTACCTTTACCGTGCTCGGAAAGAAAACGCTGTCCATTCCTTACGGGGCGAAAAGATTCGAAGCCGCTACTTACTCGCTTTCCAACAACGGAGATCTGCACATGCTCGGTGTCCGGTCGGTTCGCATTCCCGGGCAGGGACGTAAACGCGTGGAAGACTTCCTTCTTTACTCCAGCCCGGTGGGCGACGGTTCCTTTCAATCCTACCAGCTGGGCGGCCCGGGGAAGGAAGTTACCTCCGCTTCGATTTCGTTCGACAACCTCAACAACATGCTCGTATGCGCGGGCTTTTACTCGGACCACACTACATCAGCCGGGGCAGGTGTCATCTATGCCAGCCTTTCCATGTCAGGTACCGACCGGTTCCAATTTCATTCGTCCCCTATCGACAGCGATACGCGTCTCAAGATTCTCGGTGAACGAAACCGGAACTACGACGTCGGACTTGTGAACTATCCTATTCAAAAGATCATATTGCGGAACGACGGTGGTGCCGTCATCATCGCCGAGGCGTTTTATGCGCAGGACTACAGCTACTATGACTATTTTACCCAATCCTATACCCGCAGCGTCGAATACCATTATAATAACATCGTGGCGGCTTCTGTCAATCCAAACGGGACCATCCACTGGCTGAACGTTATCCGGAAGAACCAGGTATCCACCGACGACGGGGGTGCATACTCCTCCTTCTGCCCCGTACTTACAGACATGGACCTTGCAATGATTTACAATTCTGATATCTCGCGCAGTTCCGAGGTCATGACTTCACGCATCACCACCACGGGTACCAGGGGTTCCACGGACAAGATCCGTGTTTCCAACAAGCTGCTCCTGTACAGCAGGAGCGGGAAACAGGTTTCCGCCAATGAAGCCATTATCCCCTGCATTTCCAGGAAAAAGCTTATGCTGGCCAGGATTTCCTTCTAGCTGAAGATGAAAATTTACTGAAATGAGCCATCCAGCGGTAACGCGGACACCCCATTTTCAATAAATTACAGGCCATTGCCACAGCGCCGGTAAACAATTTCCGTTCGAAGGTGTTGGGCTGTTTATACTCATCAAATCATTTATTCAACTATGAAAGCACTGTATTACATCCTGGCCGGCGGCATGCTTGCGTGTTCCGCCCCTGCCAGCGGGCACGAGCCTGAGAACCCCTCGAAAAAAGAATCAAATGTCACCTACCAGATCCAGGCTGAAAAGTCCTCCTTTACATGGAAAGCCTCCAAGGTTACAGGCGACCATACCGGGACCGTGGATATTGCCTCCGGCTTTGTCAATTACAACAAAGGCATGCTGCTGGGTGGAATGTTCGAAATCGACATGCGCACCATCGCCAATACCGATTTGGAGGACGACAAGTGGAACAAGAAGCTGGTGGGCCACCTCAAGTCAGACGATTTCTTCAGCGTGGAAAAGCACCCGAAAGCCACACTGAAAATCAAGGTATGGGCACCCATCAAGGATGCCAAGGAAGGGGCATCGAATTATTACATCAAGGGAGACCTGACCATCAAGGGCATCACAGAGGAAATCACCTTCCCGGCCCACGTAAACTTGGACGAGAATTCCATGACCGCGAAGGCAGCATTCGATATAGACCGGACAAAGTTCGATATCAGGTACCGTTCAGGGAAGTTCTTTCCGGACATCGGCGATAAGATGATCGAGGATATGTTTCGGGTGAACATCAGCATGGTCGCGCAGCCCCAGGCTTCAAATTGATCTGGTATTTATCTTCAATCCATGACCAACGAAACTAACGAGTCCGGAAAGACCGGCATTAGCGTTAAGGTAAACCCGAAAGGACCATACCTTGTCAGCGGGAAGTTCCTGTTCGTGGGAGCGGACGGGAAGGAAGAAGTCAAGGAAGGCAATGTGGCGCTTTGCCGTTGCGGCCTGTCGAAGAACAAACCATTCTGTGACGGCACACACCGGGAAACGGACGTTCTTGACTAGAGGCGCTCAGCCCGCTTTACCAGCATCCTGACGATCGTCAGCCGGCAAAAAGGCTGCATGCCCGATCTTTCGAAAGTTGTAATTTCGAGGATCAGGCATGCAGCCTTTTCTTTTGCGTAATCAAAGCCAATACCTATGAAACCTGAAATCACACAGCGCCTTACAGCGCTGGAAAAGAAGTACGATGCCATGGGGCAGGATATCGTTTCCTACCTCGACGGGCTGCTGTATTCCAACTACCTTACATACTGGGACTATATTCATACTGACAAACTGCTGTCCCTTCAGAATACGCGCACCGATTTCCCGGACGAGCTTATATTCATCATGTATCACCAGGTGACGGAACTTTATTTCCGGCTTTGCCTGCATGAACTTGAACAGATCTGTCACAACGGCAGAAACATCACCGCTGCCGGCCAGGACCTGGGCTGGAATGAAAAGCTGGAAGCGGGATACTTCATCGCGAGACTAAACCGCCTCAACCGCTATTTCGAGGCATTGACCAAGTCGTTCGGCATTATGGTGGACGGCATGGAGCCCGGGCAGTTTCTAAAATTCCGCATGGCGCTCCTGCCCGCGAGTGGATTCCAGAGCGCCCAGTACAGGATGATCGAAATCTGTTCGACCAGTTTTGCGAACCTGGTTCATCCTGATGAACGGCAGCGGTTCAGCGGTAAGCAGGCTTCCGTTGCCGATATGTTTAAGTACATCTACTGGAAACGCGGCGCCACTGAGCTGGAGACGGGCAAGAAAACGCTTACCCTGAAACAATTCGAAAAGAAATACTCCGCGGAGCTGATCGAAATGGCAGAAAAGTATCGCGACATTAATCTCTGGGCCCAATACATGTCACTTGAGGAACAGGACAGGGGAAACCCGGAATTACGGGAGGCCATGCGCCAGTACGACAAGAATGTAAATGTCAACTGGCCGCTGGTGCATATTAAGTCGGCAGCCCGTTACCTGCAAAAAGCCACCGGCGACGTGGCTGCTACCGGTGGCACCAATTGGCAGAAATACCTGCCGCCCCGGCATCAGCGGCGTATTTTCTATCCGGAACTCTGGAACGAGGAGGAACTGGAAAACTGGGGAAAACCCGAGACGGCGGACAACCAACCCGCATAAGTTCGGGGTTTGCCGGCCGTACCTGGCAAATCTTTACCCGGAAATTCGAATACCCGGTGCGGCTGCCGCTTTTAACTACACCGCATTTGCCGCTTCCGCAATCGCATCCGTATCCTGGTCGAGCATGCACTTGAAATGCCCTTTCGGGCAGCGTCCGAATCCTATCTTGCTGCAGGGGCGGCAGCGCAGCCCTTCCACCTCCATCCTGATCTCCAGTCCGTTCTCCAGGAAAGGCGACATGCCCAGCGCCGGCACGGTGCTGCCCCAGACAGTGATGATGCGTTTGCCAAAAGCAGACGCCACATGCATCATACCCGTGTCATTGGAGATGATGGCGTGCGCATCGCGCACCACCAGCGCCGATTGGTGAATGCCGAGCTGCCCGCATGCATTAACTGGCATTCTTTCTATGCCCGGGTCCTCGAGGCGCTCCAGCACTTTTTCGCCGGCCCGCCGGTCGCCGGGCCCTCCGATCATGACTACCGGAAGGTTCAGCTTGCCGAGCACCTTTGCCACCTGCTCAGCAGGAAGCGTCTTGGTATAGTGCTTCGCGCCGATGACTACCGCAATGTATTTTTCCGGCAGTTCGAATGGCAGGCTTACATTGGAAGGCAGGAAATAATCCAGCCCCTTGCCGTCGTAACTGACGTCGAAGTCGCGCAGTGTTTCCAGGTACCGGTCCACCACGTGCATGGAAGGCATCCGGTTTATCTTGAAATTCACCAGCAACCACTTTTCCAGGTTCAGCTTCCGAAAGGCATAGGAACGGTGCCCGACGCCCAGTCGCCGCTTGAGCATTAATGTCCTCAGGTTATGCTGCAGGTCGATGACGTAGTCGTATTTTTCAGCACGCAGGTTTTTATAAAGTTCGCGCCGCGCGTTGCCGAACAGGATTTTCTTATCGATATACGGGTTATGCTCTATCACAGGCAGGAACGCCTTTCGTACAAGGAAGTGCACCTCGGCACCTTTCACCTGCTGTTTCAGGCAACGCACCAGCGGCGTGGTGAGTACCACGTCGCCCATGGAACTCAGCCGGATAACCAGAAACCTGGGCATGAAGCAAAAGTATTAATTCGTGAACGGTGAACTCTAAACCGTGATCGGTTTGGGATTATCGTTGCAAGTAGCACCAAGCAGCGGCAGCCCAATAGTAATCAATGACAAGTAACTCCTGACGGCAGGCAGGCGTCACTGGCTGTGGCTTTGCAGCGTAATTTAAGTACACGGCAACTTACAAACGAACTAATTTGATAACTCTAAACTTTAAACTTTAATTTTGGTCCCGTGGAACTCATCGACACCCATACGCACCTATACCTGGAGGAATTCGACCCGGATCGCGACCGGGTGATTGATGCAGCACTTGAAAAAGGCGTGTCATGCTTCTACCTGCCCAACATCGATGTCACCTCCCTTCCTGCCCTGTACAGGCTGTGTGAATCAAGACCTGACCATTGCTTCCCCATGATGGGTCTTCACCCTTGTTCGGTAAAGCCGGATTATAAAAGCACCCTGTCCAGGATTGAAAGCGAACTGGGTAAAGGTGATTTCCATGCGGTAGGCGAAATTGGCATCGACCTGTACTGGGATAAGACCACGAGAAAGGAGCAGGAAGATGCTTTTAATGTCCAGCTTGACTGGGCCTGTGAACTGGGCCTGCCGGTGGCCATTCATTCCCGTGATGCGACAGAAGAGATCCTCGGCATCCTGGAAGCGCGCGACCGCAATCCGGGGGGGATCTTTCACTGCTTCACGGGCACGGGGGAACAGGCACAGAAGGCTATTGGCCTAGGGTTCTTACTTGGCATAGGCGGTGTACTGACCTTCAAGAATTCCGGGCTCGCAGAAGTGGTGTCGAAGCTCCCGCTCGAAAAGCTGGTCCTGGAGACCGACGCGCCTTACCTGGCACCGGCACCCTTTCGCGGAAAGCGTAATGAGCCTTCCTACCTTTCGCTGGTGGCTGAAAAGCTTTCCGGGGTAAAAGACATTTCTTTGCAGGAGACGGCCAGGGCCACGACAGCAAACGCAAGGGCCCTGTTCCAGCGCAACTGACTTCATGAAACGAAAAAAAATACTCATTCTGTATACCGGCGGCACCATCGGTATGATGTACGATGGAAAAGACAAGGCCCTGAAGCCGTTTGACTTCAAGCAGATTTTTTCCAAGGTGCCGGAGATAAAGCGCCTCAACTACAGCATTTCGGTACAGTCGTTCGAACCGCTTATAGACAGCTCCAACATGCAGCCGGCGCACTGGCTCCGGATGGCCAAGGCCATCGGTCAGAAGTACGACCAGTATGACGGATTCGTTATCCTGCACGGATCCGATACCATGGCTTATACCGCGTCCGCGCTCAGCTTCCTGCTTGAGAACCTGAACAAGCCGGTTGTGCTCACGGGCTCCCAGCTGCCGGTGGGCGAGATCAGGACTGATGCCAAGGAAAACCTGATCACGGCGCTGGAGATTGCCGCGGCGTCGGAGAAAGACAAGCCGGTAGTTCCGGAGGTGAGCATTTACTTCGACTTTGTCCTGTACCGCGGCAACAGGGCCGGCAAGTATAACAGTGAGAAATTCGAGGCTTTCGAATCGGTCAACTACCCCGAGCTTGCGCATGCGGGCGTTCACCTGCGGTTCAACAAGCAGTATATCTCGCGCGGCACGAAGAAGAAGCTCAAGGTCCACGACAAGCTGGACTCCAAGATCGGCATCCTGAAGCTCTTTCCCGGCTTGACCCGTGAATGGACTGAAGGCGCGTTGCGCACGGAAGGCATCAAGGCGGTAGTGCTGGAGACATTCGGCGCAGGCAATGCACCCACTGACAAGTGGCTCACTGCCGCACTGCAAGCCGCCATCAACCGTGGGCTGATCCTTGTCAATGTCACCCAGTGCGGGGGCGGTATGGTGGAGCAGGGGCGATATGCGACAAGTAAGCAACTCGAGAAAATCGGCGTCGTCAGCGGCCTGGACATGACCACCGAAGCGGCAGTTGCCAAGCTCATGTTCCTGCTGCCGCAGCGCATGAGCCGGCCGCAGATGAAGGTACAGCTGCAGAAGAATCTGCGCGGGGAGCTGACGGTATAAGGTCGTTTAAATGTGTTTAATTTGCAACCCCCACGGAGAGATGTCCGAGTGGTTTAAGGAGCGCGCCTGGAAAGTGCGTATACCCCAAAAGGGTATCGTGGGTTCGAATCCCACTCTCTCCGCAAATGCATCAAATGCGACCCCGCGCCGGCGGGGTTCGTCGTTTATAAGCGGCCGTGCCAGGCTTGCATGGCTAAGGCCGCGAAATAAAAGACGAGTACCCGGAAAATCGCATTTGATGTTGACCCTGGGAGTACCTGGGATCACCGCAGGTAATCCCACTCTCTCCGCAACAAAAAGCAAGGCCCCGCTGCAAGCGGGGTTTTTTGTGGCGAAGCCGGGCGTTGACTTTATCCTAAAACTGGTGATCGCAAAAATGTTGTCAGGCCTTGTTTAGTGAAGGTCCGACCACTTAGAATTGCATGATTTATGTTACCCGGCAGTACGGATTGCCGAGGAAGGTTAATCTTCTTTCGGGTCTATGTTCTGGTTCATCCTGAACAGGTTTTCAGGGTCCCATTTCCGCTTGCATTGCACCAAACGGTCCCAGACCGGGGGTGTATACGCCTGACGCACCCTGTCGGCACCTTCATCACTCAGAAAATTGACATAGACGCCCTGCGCAAACGGCTCCAGTGATTGATGGAGCCCCCTGGCCCATGCAATTGCCGCTTCATCATCAGCCGTTTCACGCCAGCGCGTATGGATGTTAATCGTAAAAGGGGTTTTCCGGTGAGGAAAGGCGGTGGCATCTTCCGGCACACGGCCCGGTGCTCCTTCCATATGGGCGATCATTACATCTGCTTCCGGGCTCGGAAGCTTAAGGACGTATTCCCGGATCCGTTCAATCGCTTCATCGGGGATACCTTTCATATGATGCGACTTCCAGTAGTTTCTGGCACCATGCGCATTAAGTTCGTCGAAGGCTGATTGCCACGCTGGCCATGGAGCCATGCCCAGTCCTTCCCCCAGGGTTTCCCCCTGGTCGAGCACCGGCTGAACCAGCTTCCTGCCCTCCTCTTCAGGTCCCAGGTATGCAAACAGCGCGATGACCACCAGTTGTCCATGGTGCTTCTCCGGAAGGAACGGCAGCGGCGGCGCCTGCCGGAAAACCGTCCATACACTCATTTCATCCGGGAAGGTCCTTACATACTCGCGGTGAAACTGCATGTAGGACCTTATGTCCTCAAACTTCTTGACCACCGGACCACAAAAAATTTCGTTGCCAATCTCCGCTGCCCTGAATGTAAAGCCGGACACGACGCCGAAGTTTCCCCCTCCGCCCCTGATTGCCCAAAACAGGTCTGCGTTTTCATTTTCACTGGCATTCACCACCCTGCCGTCTGCTGTAACTACTTCGGCCGAATCCAGGTTGTCAATGGTCAGCCCGTATTTCCTGCTAAGCCATCCAAAGCCCCCGCCAAGGGTCAGGCCCCCTACGCCGGTATGGGAAACAATTCCTGCCGATACGGCAAGCCCGTGCTTCTGCGCTTCGGCATCCACTTTGCCAAGCAGGCAACCCCCTTCCGCCCTTACGGTCTTCCCATCCACATCCACACGCTGCATCAGGGAAAGATCGATCATAAGCCCGTTGTCGCATACGGCGGTGCCAGCCGAATTATGGCCTCCGCTCTTAACTGAAATGACGAGTCCGGCTTCCCGGCCGAAATTGACGCACTTGACAATATCCTGTACATCCGTGCACTGTGCGATAACCGCAGGCTTTCTGTCGAACATGGCATTCCATATGGTACGCGCATCATCATACGCGGCATCTCCAGGCAGTAATACATTTCCTTTAAAACCACTTTTCAGTTTGCTTTCAACTTTTTCTTTCATGATGGCAGGGGTTTAGGTTAGAAGGGTAGTTCAGCCCGGGGATGCCGTGGATGTACTGCCACTTCCGGCGCCAGGCGATCGAAGGTAAAGGAAATTCCAGAAAATAAAAAAAGGGTCCGCCCACCCTGATTGTCCGTCCGATGGACCATACCCGGCATGCAGAAACTAATGCCGGACCAGCCTGCTGTAAGAGGTATGCTTGCCGGCCTGCACCCGGACCAGGTACATGCCCTGCACATACCGGGTTACGCTTATCGAAACGCTGTGGCTGACACCTGAAAAAGGAAGGTCATCCAATTCATTACCCGCCATGTCGAACAAGGTTACGCCCGTGACCGGCTCATCGGCGGCGATGGTCACCGCATCCCTTGCCGGGTTCGGGTACATCTGGAACGTTACAGCCTTATGGTCCGGAACCGAAGTCGTGATCACGGAATCGGAAAGCTTCAGGACCCAGAAATCCGAAGAACCATTGTTGCCGTTCACATGAAAGTTATTGGAGCTGGTTACCCCCGCCACGACAAACCCGTTGTCGATGGTTTGCCGGACCGAATATGGGGCATCATAGTGACTGCCGCCGTAGCTCTCCTCCCATTCCATCTGTCCGCCCGGATCCAGTTTTATCATCCAGAAATCGACGTAACCGTAGTTAACGGAAACATCGCCATCCAGCGATTCGGAGTTGGCGGCGATGATGTATCCACCATCTTGGGTCTGCTGCACGGCTTTGCCGAAATCGAGGTATGATCCGCCGAAACACTGCTGCCATATGATGCCGCCCAGGCTGTCGAGCTTCACGATCCAGCAATCGCCCCCGCCATGGTTTCCCACCACATCCCCGTCATTGGAGTGCGAGGAGCTCGCCACGATAAACCCGCCATCGGCCGTAGCCTTCACATCATGTGCGTATTCCGACGAACTTCCGCCCAGGCAACGTTGCCACAGCAGGTTACCGACGCTGTCGATCCGGATCACCCAGCTGTCGATGCCTCCATTGTTCCCCAGGACATCACCGTCATTGGACCATGCATGGCCCGCCACCACGTAGCCACCGTCGGTGGCCTGGTCGATCGCAAATGCTTTCTCATTCTCTGTCCCCCCGTAGCAGCGCTGCCATTCGAAGTTGCCCGTGGCGTCCAGCTTCAGGACCCAGAAGTCATGCCAGCCATGGTTTCCGGAAACGATGCCGTTA
>JAHEKC010000008.1:40154-56584 GCA_024638565.1 Bacteroidota bacterium | reverse complement strand
CCCACTTCACATCCTCTTCCGTACCGGGCAACGCACACGAAAGGGTCCGTAGCATTTCGATATTCATTTCATGCATTTGAGATCACCGGCCGGTAGCCCCGGGTTCGTGTCGGTGATAGGATCCGTTGACAGTATCCATGATCTCCCGGGGCCTCCGGCCAGCGGAATGGCCTTAAAACGTCCCCTCCGACATTTGAATGTTTCTCTTCTTAAGCTCACGCATGACAAAATCATAACAGGGTTCCCGCGCTCCGATATATTCAGGCGGGGAGATGCCGGTCCTGGTGTATTTTCCGTTTGCCATCAGCCGGGCTACCGCTGTGCACGTATATCCCGTTGTTCGTGCCATGGACATGGTGCCGCTGTCCCGGTCCATTTCATCATAGAGCACGGTTTCCTGCCGGGTATCCGGCCCCTCTCCGGCCACCGTGACCCTGATCCGCATGATGGTAAAATCTGCCTCGCCCGCTTTGTATTTCCAGTGTTTGAACAGCAGGCGTGACGTGATATCCAGCGGCGCAATGGAAACACCGTTCACGTCTATCTTTTCCCTGCTGAACATGCCTGCCTCACGGAATGCCCGCATGGCTGCCGCATGACCGGGAAAGCGCAGCGTCTTCTCTATCATGTCAGGGGTATCGGGCATGGTGGTCAGTAGCGTCCGCAGCCCGTCAGTCAGGAATGCTTCCAGTTCCCCGCCGGGAGGGATGTGCACCATTTCAGTTTCAGACAGCGCCAAACCGGTAAGGTCTTTTCCTTTTGCGCGGTACCGCGCCGGCCGTGTATATTCCTCGATCACATCCCCGGGGGAGAAGGGTGCACGGTAACGGAACGGAGGCTTCGCTTCCAGGGGCAGGCCGCCCACCAGGCACTCATAGCCTTTAAGCGGCGCCCTTGCATTCCACCTTCCTGCCACCAGGTTGCAAAGCCCGGGTGCCACACCGCAATCCACCACGGCCCGGACGCGCTTTTCGCGGGCAAGGGCATCCAGCCCGAACGGATCTTCGGGGAAGAACGAAATGTCCACCACGTCCTTACCGGCCCGGATGACCGTTTCCAGCACACGGTAGCCAAGGAATCCCGGTACGGCGCCGATGATGAGGTCCTGGTCCGCCACCAGTGCAGCAAGCGACTGCGTGTCGTTAAAATCCGCTTCCCTGGTTTCGGCGCCCGTCCGGGCATGTACGGCCGCCAGGGCATCGGTTTCCCTGTCCACACAGGTAACACTGAATTCCCCGGCGAGGTCAGCGACGATCGTTTTGCCGATCATGCCGCAGCCGATCACCATGATGTTTTGCATGGAACGAAGGTACGAAAGCGGTCGGGCAGCTATCAGTTATCCGTGAACACCACCTTGCCGGCTTCGAGGTTTACATAGTACCGCCGGTCGTCCATGTAAGCCATGGCGGCGCGCCCCTCGATAAACTCAATGCGGTCGAACTTGTTGTCAAGCACCGGTTTGCCTGAAAAGGCTACCAGGCCATACAGCCCGTTGAGGATCGTAAGTACAAAATCACTTTGGAACAACACGCGGTCGTAAACCGGCAGGATGACCAGCTTTCCGGTTGTATCGATCACCCCTGAAAGTCCCCCGCTGGTGACGGTCGCACGGCCGTTGCGGAATGGCCCGGCACTTTCATAATAATCTTTGATCATCGTTTTCCCCTTGTAGGAAACATATCCCCACAGCCTTCCGCGTCTTGCCGGGATCAGTCCCTCGGAAGGCTGGCCCAGCTCCCGCACGCCACGGAAGGATACTTTCTTCCCGGCGGTGTCGAGCAGCGTGGCACGGGTCTTTTGTCGCAGGAGCACGTATCCGTCAGAGAATGCGGCATTATTGAGGATGTAATCAGAGAAAGGGTGCACGGGTGGGATGGCCAGTCGGCCGCGTTCGTCGATGAATCCGCATTTGCGGTTTTTGGCCACCAGGGCCAGGCCTTCGGAATAATCACCTATCGCCTCGTATTCGAACGGCAGCAGGGTGTCGCCTGCCAGGCTGATGATGCCCCATCTATCGCCACCACGCGCCTTGATGAATCCGTTAGACAGGAAAGAGAGATGCGCATATCGAGGCTCGATGACAAAGTGGCCTGCACTGCTGATGACGCCATATTTGTTGTCGCTGCCCGCGATGGCAAAGCCGTTGTCAAAGTCGCCCGCGATATCGAAGTCGAATCCTGTGAGCCGTTTGCCGGTAAGGGCCAGGTACGCCGATCTGTCATTGAGGGTAACCACGCAAATGTTTTCTGATGGCGGACTGATCTCATCGTATTCGAACGGGACGAGTACTTCATTGTACCGGTTAATCAGCCCCCACCGGTCATCCTTGACAGCCACCGCTGTTTGTTCATGAAAGGTTTCAGCCTCGTCAAGCTCGAAGGGGATAACCGTTTTCCCCGATTTGCTGATATACCCGTACTTCCCGTTCAACGCAGCATAGGCCAGTCCTTCCGAAAACAGGGATGCATCCTCGAAGCGCGGTTCTATCAGCACACGGCCCGTTTCATCGATGTAACCCCACTTCCCGGAGTCCCGGAACGGCAGGAGCAGCGACTGCTGCAGCCGGAAGTCCTTCTCCAGTTCGTCCATGAACGGGTAGTCAGGGAAATCACGGCGGAACTTCCCGAAGGCTGCTTCCGTGTAATCTCTTGTGCTGAGCGCGTACAGGGCACGCCAGGCCTCCGGCACGTGCGTGTTATCCGGGTACTTCATGATGAAGGCATGATATGCTTCCACGGTGCTGTCACGTGTGCTGATCTCGAAAATCCTTTTTTCCGCGTTCATCACGAACGGGCTTTCCGGGTAGTCGCGAATAAACAATTCATAGTCGCCAAGCTTCCCGTTTACGGTCCTTTCCTCAAACAGCTTTTCTTCGTACCGTGCGTTGGCTTCGTGGTGTTCCTTCGCCTTGCTGTACTTCTCCATGAATTCCAGGTACGCGGCAGAAGTGTTGATCAGCCTAGCATGGTGAAAGGCGACTTCGTTCCGTAAATCCGCGGCTTCCGACACATGGGTGCAGAACGAAAAATCGCCGAGGTAACGGTTGTAGCCGTTGACGCTTGATGCAAGCCGCGCAGCGTAAAAAGCCTTGCGGCAGATCGTATCCGTCAGGGCGATGATGCTGAAATCGGTAATCCCGAGTTTGTTGTACTTATCCAGCCTTTTGCCCTTCACTTTCCGGAATGCGGTGTCGCAGACCAGGATGTACCGGCGTGCGGAATCCAGGTTATAGAACGGATTGTTATTGCGTGAGTAGATGACGCTCAGCCCGTAGGCCGCACCCGCGGGCCAGCGCCTGAGCGACTGGTTGAAATATGCTTTTGCGCGGAAGTAGTCGTGAATGCGCAGACGTTCGAAGCCTTTTTCAAGCTTGCCGGCATTCGCAGCGGAAGGCCATACGAGCCATAGCGCCAGGCACGCGCACAGTGCCAGGCGCAGGCCTGGCGAAGCGGGGGATGCTTTCGCTATTCCCACAGCGGTTTAACAAGGTACAGCACCGTGCCGTCAGGGTCTTTCAGGTGGCAATACAAACCTGACTTCCCGTCGTCTTCCGGCCTGAAGGGAATATTCAGCCGCTCGAGCATTTTTTTTGCTTCCTCGTGATCTTCCACCATGAATCCTATCGATACCGTTCCGGATGATGCCTGGTCGCCGCCGCCGGGATGAATGCCCAGGGTGATGCCAGGTCCTTCCACGATGGCGTAGTGGTTATCCCAGCGTTGTTTGAGCGTGAGCCCAAGGGATTCATAGAAGGCAATGGACCGGTCCATTGCCTTTACCTTGATGGTGACGTTCGACCCTTTGATCTTCATGGGAATAGTGGTATTGTGGTTTACATTTTTGAAATGCGCATCTCAAAAAAGCCGGAAGCCGGCATGAGTTCTTCAGGGCATTTACATATTCCGTCGGTACTGCCCGCCCACGTCGAACAGCGCATGCGTGATTTGTCCCAGGGAACAATACCTGGAGACTTCCATAAGCTGTTCGAACATATTCTCGTTGGCCAGGGCGGCGTGTTGGAGGTCGTGCAGACGGGTAGCAGCCTTTTCCCGGTGTCGCTCATGCAGGCTCTTGAGCGTTTCGATCTGTTGTTCCTTTTCTTCTTTCGTGGCCCGGATCACCTCCCGGGGGAGAATGGTGGGTGAGCCCTTGCTCGACAGGAACGTATTTACCCCGATAATGGGAAATTCGCCGGTATGCTTCAGCGTTTCATAGTAAAGGCTTTCTTCCTGGATCTTTCCGCGCTGGTACATCGTTTCCATGGCGCCCAAAACCCCGCCGCGTTCCGTGATGCGGTCGAATTCAGCCAGTACGGCTTCCTCCACAAGGTCAGTAAGCTCTTCAATGATAAACGAGCCCTGCAACGGGTTTTCATTTTTCGCAAGGCCAAGTTCCCTGTTGATGATCAGCTGGATGGCCATGGCGCGCCTGACGCTTTCTTCCGTGGGTGTGGTGATGGCCTCATCGTAGGCGTTTGTATGCAATGAATTGCAGTTGTCATAAATGGCATACAACGCCTGCAGCGTGGTGCGGATGTCGTTGAAGTCTATCTCCTGCGCATGCAGGGAGCGGCCCGAGGTCTGGATGTGATACTTGAGCATCTGGGACCGTTCATTGGCCTCGTACTTCAGCTTCATGGCTTTGGCCCAGATCCGGCGTGCCACCCGTCCGATCACGGCATATTCGGGGTCGATCCCGTTGGAAAAGAAAAAGGAAAGGTTGGGAGCGAAGTCATCTACATGCATACCCCTGCTCAGGTAATACTCCACGTAGGTAAACCCGTTGGCAAGGGTAAAGGCCAGTTGTGTAATGGGATTGGCGCCCGCCTCGGCGATATGGTACCCGCTAATCGAGACCGAATAGAAATTCCGGATTTTGTTATCGATGAAGTGCTGCTGCATGTCGCCCATGAGCCGCAGTGAAAACTCGGTCGAAAATATGCACGTGTTCTGCGCCTGGTCTTCCTTGAGGATGTCGGCCTGCACGGTGCCGCGCACGGTTGCAAGCGTCGCCGCCCTGATTTTCGCATATACGTCTGCCGGCAGCACCTGGTCGCCGGTAAGGCCCAGTAGCATCAGGCCCAGCTGGTCGTTGCCTTCCGGGATATCATAATTATAGGAGGGCTGCTGCCCGCCGTCGAATATGGACCTGATCTTTTCCGCCACCTCACGCTCCAGGCCATGCTCCTTTATATATAGCTCGCACTGCTGGTCAATGGCGGCATTCATGAAATAGGCCGCGATGATGGAGGCCGGCCCGTTAATGGTCATCGATACGGACGTGGCGGCGTCACACAGGTTGAAACCGCTGTATAGCTTCTTGGCGTCATCGAGGCAGCAGACGCTTACCCCGCTGTTGCCGATCTTGCCGTAGATGTCGGGCCGGTAGTCTGGATCATGTCCGTACAGCGTTACGCTGTCAAAGGCGGTGCTCAGCCGCTTGGCGGGCATGCCCTTGGAGACATAGTGGAACCGCTTGTTGGTGCGCTCGGGGCATCCTTCGCCCGCGAACATGCGCGTGGGATCTTCCGTTTCCCGCTTGAACCGGAATACACCGGCTGTAAACGGAAAGGTTCCCGGCACGTTTTCCTGAAGGATCCATTTCAACAGGTCGCCCCAGGACCGGTACTTCGGAAAAGCAACCTTGGGAATACGTGTATGGGAAAGGCTTTCAGAGGAGGTCTTGATGCGCAACACTTTCTTGCGGACCTGGAATTCGTAATAATCGTCGCTGTAGGATTGTGCCAGCTCAGGCAGCCGGTCCAGCGCCTCCCGGTTGTTATGGTCGAACGATTTTTCCAGTTGGGTATAGGATGTCTTCAGTGCCTTTACGGTGGAGGCGTCCCCCTTGCCTTCGCCTTCCAGCCAGGCAATGGTTTCGTGAAGTCCGTTCAGCTTTTGGGCGATCTCGCACTGGGCCTCCACCCACCGGTCGTACGAGCGGTTGTTTTCGGCGATTTCGGACAGGTAGCGGACACGGTCAGGCGGGATCACAAATACCTTCTCACTCATCTCCTCGGTCACGGAGAAATCGCTGTTCAGGTTCGCACCGGATTTTTCTGAAAGGATGTTCATCACCGCACGGTACAGGCGGTTCATGCCCGGATCGTTGAACTGGGATGCAATCGTTCCGAAAACGGGAATATGGTCATCCGGGGTATCGAAAAGTTTATGGTTCCGTTTGTACTGCTTCTTTACATCCCGGAGCGCATCTTCCGCACCTCGCTTGTCGAACTTATTCAGGGCAATCACATTGGCGAAATCGAGCATGTCGATTTTTTCCAGTTGGGAGGCGGCCCCGTATTCGGGTGTCATCACGTACAGGCATGCGTCACTGTGATCCACGATCTCGGTGTCGCTCTGCCCAATGCCTGATGTTTCGAGTATGACCATGTCATAATGGGCGGCCCGGACCACGTCCACCGCCTCCTGTACATGTGCGCTCAGTGCGAGGTTGCTCTGCCGGGTGGCCAGGGAGCGCATGTAGACCCGTGGGCTGCGGATGCTGTTCATGCGAATACGGTCGCCCAGCAATGCGCCGCCGGTCTTGCGTTTCGACGGGTCCACGGAGATGATGGCAATGTTCTTGTCCGGAAATTCGAGCAGGAAGCGGCGAACCAGCTCATCGATAAGCGAAGACTTTCCCGCACCGCCCGTACCGGTAATGCCCAGCACGGGCGTTTTGGCCGGGCTGCCGTTACCCGACTCCCGGAAGGAAGACAGGGCTTTGGTAAATCCATCGTGGTTATTTTCAGCGGCGCTGATCAGCCGGGCGATGGCACGCGGGTCGCGTTCAGCGAGCGCCTTGGCTTCGCCGTTCAGGTCCCGGCCCGTGGGGAAGTCGCATTTTTCCAGCATGTCGTTGATCATGCCCTGCAAGCCCAGGGATCGGCCGTCGTCAGGATGGTAAATGCGGGAAATGCCATAGGCGTGCAGTTCCTCGATCTCCCCGGGCAGGATCGTGCCGCCCCCGCCACCGAAGATGCGGATATGGCCGCATCCGCGTTCCTTGAGCAGGTCGTACATGTACTTGAAATACTCCATGTGCCCGCCCTGGTAACTGGTCAGCGCGATGGCATTGGCGTCTTCCTGTATGGCGCAATCGACCACTTCGCCCGCACTGCGGTCATGACCCAGGTGGATCACCTCGGCGCCGCTGGACTGGATGATCCGCCGCATGATATTAATAGAGGCGTCATGTCCATCGAACAGCGAGGCAGCCGTAACGATACGGACCTTGTTTTTCAGCTTGTATGGTTCAACCTTTTCCATTCCGGTCAGTCAAAGCAAATATAACCCAAATGGCAGGGACGCCAGGTGAACCGCTTCATGTTAAATTAATGCACCCGTGCCAGGCGGGCATCGTATTTGAAGATACCTTTGGCATAGCACATGAACCACGAGGGAAATAAAATCCAGCACCTCTACCTGCGGGCCGGCTTTGGCGCCACGCCTGCGGAATGGTCAGAAGCCGGTGCGGTGGGCACCGCGGTGGACCGGTTGTTCCGTGAGTCGGAAGAATGGAAGGATATGGATTTTATCCCGTACCCGTTGAAGAAAGGAAAGAAAGCATCAGGGTTTTCCATCCTGCGCATGATTGTCAAATCCAGGCGGCAGAAAGAAGACCTCAACATCGTATGGATGAACCGCATGGCCGGAGGAAAGGCGATGCTGAGGGAGAAAATGACGATGTTCTGGCATAACCATTTTGCCACATCCGTTCCGTTCGGGTACCTGATGCAGGTCCAGAATAATACATTGAGAAAGCATGCGCTTGGACGCTTTGACGACATGCTGCATGCCGTATCAAAGGACCCGGCCATGATCCTCTACCTGAATAACCAGCAAAACAGAAAGGGTGCGCCCAACGAAAATTTCGCCCGCGAGGTCATGGAGCTTTTTACCCTTGGAGAAGGGCACTACGGAGAAAAGGACATCAAGGAAGCAGCACGCGCTTTTACCGGCTGGGCCGTTAACCGGGAGGGCCGATATACATTTAACACACATCACCACGACGACGGTGAAAAGGAGTTCCTGGGCATGCGCGGCCGGCTTGCCGGGGAGGATATTATCAACAGGTTGCTTGCACAACGCAGGACGGCGGAGTTCATCGTTGACAAGGTCTTCCGCGCATTTGTAAATAACAGGCCCGATGAACGCATCGTGGCAAAACTGGCGGCGGAATTCTATGATTCAGGGTATGACATTGGCGGGCTCATGCGGTCTATCTTCACGTCGGACTGGTTCTATGCCGCGGAGAACACCGGCAACCTGATCTGCTCTCCCGTCGAACTGCTGGTAAGGCTCAAGCGAATGGTAGACCTGCAGTTCGAAGACGATACGGTTCTGCTGAACATGCAGCGCGCGCTCGGGCAGGTACTTTTCTTCCCGCCCAACGTGGCAGGATGGAAAGGCGGTGCCGCATGGGTGGACTCTTCCACCCTGCTGCTGCGGCTCAGCCTCGCGCAGGCAATCCTTCACCGCGGAACCATCCGGTTCAATGCCAAGCCGGCATTCGAGGACAAGCCGGACCGTGAGCCGGAAAGCAAGGAACACAAGCTGCTTACCGACTGGTCGCTCTTCACCCATGCGTTTGCCGGGGAGGAAAAGCTGCAGGCCGTGCTGCAGGATTACCTGCTGCAGTGTGACACCTCGCGCGTGTACGAAACGGATCACCCTTTCAACGGGACGGGAGCGTCACGCATCATCAGGACGGCAGCTTACCTCATGTCGCTGCCCGAATTTCAACTGGTCTAAAACACGCGGAATGAAGCACACACGCAGAAATTTCATCAGGTTGTCATCTCTCGCCACCATGTCGGCCATGGTACCCGGATTCCTGCACCGGGCCGGTGCCATGGTGCCGTCCGGAACCAGGGGCCGCAAGCTGGTGGTCATCCAGCTGGCCGGCGGCAACGACGGGCTAAACTGTGTGATCCCGTACCGGAACGATCACTATTACAGCAACAGGCGGGCCATCGCGCTAAGCGACAAGAACCTAATACCGCTTGCGGACGGACTGGCGATGAATGATAAGCTCGAGGGGCTGGCTGAACTGTATGACGCCGGGCACCTGTCCATCATCAACGGTGTGGGCTACCCCAACCCGAACCATTCCCACTTTCGCTCCATGGATATCTGGCAAAGCGCCAGCGATGCCGACAGGTACGTGCCCACGGGCTGGGTGGGCAGAATGCTGGATGCCAACTGCGAAAGCCACCTCTGTCAGCCGCACCATGCGGTGGAGATCGACGGTACGCTCAGCCTGGCACTGAAGGGGGAGCGGGTGAAAGGCATGGCGTTCCGCGACCCTAGAACCCTGCGTATTTCCACCAGGGTTCCGTTGATTAGCCGTATAGCGGACCGGTACCAGCCCAACCCGGAAGACCACTCGTACCTGGAATTTCTTTATAAGACGGTGGCGGAGACGTCACAGTCCGCAGCATACATCCTTGAAAAATCAAAGGTCCACAGTTCAAAGAAGGAATACCCGCCCCATGACTTTGGCAGGCGCATGAAGCAGGTGGCGGAGCTGATCGTCTCCGGTTCCGAGACCCCGGTTTATTATGTTTCGCTGCCGGGGTTCGATACGCATGTCCTGCAGAAGGGACCGCATGGCAGGCTGTTGAAGACGTATGGCGATACCCTGCGGGTATTCTGTGACGACCTGAAGGAGAACGGGCGCCTGGATGAAACGCTGGTGATGACCTTTTCAGAGTTCGGGCGCAGGCTCAAGCAGAATGCAGGCAAGGGCACGGACCACGGCACGGCCAACTGCCTTTTTATCGCCGGTGGTTCCTTAAAGAAGGCGGGCGTATACAATGATGTTCCCGATTTGGCTATCGCCGATAACGCCGACCTCCAGCATACGGTCGATTTCCGTTCGGTGTATGCCACCATCCTGTCCCGCTGGCTTGGCGCCGATGACGAAAAGATTCTTGGAAGGCGATTCGAAATGCTGGATATTGTTTAATGGGTCCGGTCTGCTTTTGAAAAGAATCATCGCATGCCTGCTTTCCGGCAGGCGAGTGGTGACCACCCGAACCCCGGTGTAGCCGGAGTCCATTATTGGCCCATCCGAAAGCTTTGCCTGCAGCAGGTGGGATTGCCGCATCGGAAGTGCAGGCCTTCCAGCCTGCCGGTCTTGCTCCGCCGAAGCCCCGATTTCCCGGGGCGAACGCGATGCAGGCAGGGAACCGCAAACGACTTTTTTAGACCCACTGGCGCACAGTCATCTAAAAATCAATTACTTAAAGCATAGTGACAACATAACCCCCTCATTTTCCCGGGTTTTCAGGATTTGTTTTCTTTGCCCCCAAAGCGAAAACCATGAATACCGTTTCAAAAACAAACTTTTCATTCCAGGGACAAACCGGCATTTACCACGGCAAGGTCCGGGATGTATATACCATCAACAACGACCTGCTGGTGATGGTGGTGTCCGACCGCGTGTCGGCATTTGACGTGGTGCTGCCCCGCGCGATTCCCTGCAAGGGGCAGGTGCTGAACCGGCTGGCTGCATATTTTATGGACCAGACACGGGACATCGTTCCCAACTGGGTGCTCTCGGTTCCGGATCCGAACGTTACGATAGGTCGGCTTTGCAACCCGTTCAAAGTGGAGATGGTCATCAGGGGTTATCTCACGGGCCATGCGTGGCGGGAATACAAGAAAGGGGCCCGCACCATTTGCGGGGTGGAAATGCCGGAAGGCATGAAGGAGCATGACCGGTTCCCGGAACCTATCATCACCCCCACATCGAAAGCCGATAAAGGTCACGATATGGATATGACGCGCGACGAGATCCTATCACAGGGGCTGGTAGATGAAAAGGATTACGTGTTGCTGGAGAAGTATACCCGCGAACTGTTCCGGCGTGGCACGGCCATGGCGGAAGACCGCGACTTGTTGCTGGTCGACACCAAGTACGAGTTCGGGCGGGATAAAGACGGGGCGATCCGGTTGATCGACGAAATACACACGCCTGATTCATCAAGGTATTTTTACAAGAAAGGATTTGAAAAGCGGCAGGCCAAGGGCGAGCCGCAAAAACAGCTTTCCAAGGAGTTCCTGCGCGAGTGGCTCATGGAAAAGGGATTCCAGGGACTGGAAGGCCAGGAGATGCCCGAGATGGACGACGCCTTTGTCACCAGTGTTTCGGACCGGTATATCGAGCTTTACGAACAGGTCACCGGCATGGATTTCGAAAAGCCGGACAACACGAACATCGTTGACCGTATCCGGAATAATGTGAACACATACCTCCAGAGTACGCTTGTGAATTCGTAATTCGATGTTCGGTTGCGTGAATCGTTTCGTGCTTCGTTGATCGTTTTACAGCCTTTTACTGCTCCTGTCGCATAGGTAATCCTTGCTTGAGAAGGACAAGCCGATAGCCTTAGGACGATAACCGTACAACGATCACTGCTTTTTAAGATTTGCTTTTCTCTCCCACGAACTGGTCTTCCGGTTCCCTGAAAAGGACGTTAAATGTGGTCAGGCTGCCGTAAATACGGGTGATGTATTGCTGGAGGTTGGCTTTGTCTTCGCTGGTCAGTTTTTCATTTGCATTAATGCGCTGTTCCAGCACGCGGAGACGGTCGCGCAGCATGACTACTTTTGAGAAGAACGTGTCGATGGGAAACTCTTTGGGTTGAAGTCCTTCCCTGCCGGGATACAATACCAGCTTGCCCCCGGTCCAGCGCTGGCCCATGGGCACGGTCTCCTGAAAGTCCGAATACCTGCGGATTATTCCCGTCAGTGCTTTTTCGACCTGCGAAAAACTCACCAGGTCCGAATCAGGTTCCACCGCATCAATGATCTCGAGGGCATTGTAGGATCGTGACACCTCAATGCGTCCCTTGTCCATGAATACCACGTGATAAGTTTTCGGCCGGACGTCGATGACGACCCCCATGCCAAATTCCGGATGCCTGATCCTGGAGCCGATTCCGATTTCGTCCATTGTGATGTGTTTAAAGCCAAAAGTAGACAAGCGGCCCGAAATGACAAAAGCCGCCCCGGGGGGACGGCTTTTGTCATTGGTGTTTCCTGGTGAGCCAGGAACATCTCCGGGCTCCGGGTACGCACAAGCATTAATTCCGCTGCCTGCCTGGGCTGCTTCCTGCCGCTTGTACGACCAAAGGCACAGGGCCCATGCGCGGCCGCGGCTCCCGGCAGGCTGCCCCGATCCCGATATTATTCCTGGGCCATGCGGATGGTCGCCTCCAGGGTGCCGTCCGTCTGGTATGTGCTCAGCGGAAGCTGCCCGGCAAAATCGGTGCCCTGCTCATCCGTGTAAGTGGCAAATAGATAGTAGATACCGCACTGCATGCCGTGTGTCTGTACCCACGGGTTGTCGTTCTTGCCTACCAGCTTCTTTTGGTAGTTCTCCGGGTTTTTACCGGGAAATTGCGACACACTGAACGCCATATAGACGGTCACCGGGTTGTCATTGGTACTGATGATCGGGTTGCCGTTGAATTCAGGCGTCACACGGATCGTCAGGTTGCCCCCGTTGCCTGAAAGGCATTCCAGTTCATCATTCTTGCTGCAGGAGGCGAAGAGAATGGTCGCCAGGCCCAGCATAAATAGATTTTTCATAGTCCAGTTATTTTTTGAACCTGGTACTGGAAATAACCTGCCAAAGCGGTTTTATATTGGCTGCCATTTCCACGCAACCTTACACTGTGACGTCCCGCCTGATTTGGGCCGGGGTGCCGGGTGCAGGCCATACCCGGGTGGTGGGAACGCTGCTTTCGCTTTGCGTATGCCGCCGATTTGATACTTTCGCCCCCTGATATGTCAAAAAACAAGGGATTATTACTGCTTGTCTGGAACCTCGTGCTGACCGCGGCCATCGTTTACCTCGCTTTCAGGCTTTCAGGTAAGCCTGAATCCGTGTCCCACCCACCCACCCCGTCTGCCAATGGGGAGCCGGAACTCGTTTTCGTGAATACGGACACCTTGCTGGAGCATTACCCTTACTATAATGCGCTGAACGAGGCATTTAAGAAGAAGCAGGACAGCCTGGAAGGCATCATGTCATCGCGCGCCAGCGCCATCGAACGGGATATCAAGGCCTACCAGGAGAGCGGGGCTGCCATGACACCGCAACAGCGACAGGCAACGGAGGAAAAGCTGTACAAGCGGCAACAGGCCCTCATGGAGTTCCGGGAGCAGGCCTTGGGTGCACTCGGCGAGGAAGAAGAATCCATGATGGACCAGCTGCATGCAGACCTCGCCCGCGAGGTCAGGGAATACAATAACGGGCGGTACCACTTTGTGTTCGGCTACCAGCGCGGCTCCGGCATCCTTTTCGCCGACTCCACCCGCGATATCACAAAGGAGATGATAGCGGCGGTGAAAGATTCAGGAGATTAGGAAATGGCTGCGGATTATTGAGCCTGGCCGGGTATTTTTATTGCATATTTTTAATACTAAGCGTTTAGTATCAAGTATTTTTCGCAATACCCGTACAGCTGGCGCTGTGCAGCCAAAGCAGGCTCCCGGTCAGACGGTCAATTTACGATTGCTTTTTACCTGCTATTTTTTTCCTAACTTTAGTAATCAAATCGCATCCCTATGAAGCGATTCATTGCAAATGTTGTCTTGACTGCGCTGGCCGCGCAGGTAATGCCGTGCACCGCCCAGCCCGGACCGCCTTTCAGTTGCGGGCCTGAGGCGTACCTGTTCCAGGGCGACACCACGGGCATGTGGGCGCTGGACCTGGCAACCGGGCAGGCTGCCCTGCTCAAGGCGCATTTCATTCCTTCCGGCCCCAACCAGATCCTGAATGCCTTCGGGTATAACCCGAAAGACAACTACATATGGGGCGTGCGCAAGAATACCAATGAGTTGATCCGCATCGCTTCTGACTTTTCCGATTCCCTTTTCTTCATTCCGTTCATGCCGGCAGCAAGTCTGAACGTGGGCGACTTCGATGCCAATGGTGTCATGTACCTCTATGATTCAGGCACATCGACCATTTACCGTATCGACCTCGATCCCGGCTCGCCAGGCTACCTGCAGCAGTTGCCGCCGGTGCCCACGCAGCCGGCGATCATTTACGACTGGGCCTTCAGCCCCGTGGATGGATTTTTATACGGGGTGGATACAATGGAACAGGTGATCAGGTTCGATCCCGCTAACGGGACGCAAACGCTTCTCGGCACTGCCTCCGGCGGCGGCATCGGATCAGCCACAGGCTCTTTCGGTGCGGCTTACATGGATGTGGCGGGCAACATGTACATCGCGGAAAATGACAGCGGCTGGATCTACCGCATTGACACCATCCATACGGGTAACACGACAGCCTCGTTTTTTGCCACGGGTCCGTCGGCATCGGTCAACGACGGGGCCCGTTGTCCCACGGCATCCGTGCCCACGGGGATAAAGGAGGAAATGCCAGGGCTCATCATAGCTGTTTATCCCAATCCGTTTCATGATCTCATCTCCTTGTCCCTTTCCACGGATGAGATGGGGGAGGTCATGCTTTTCGATGTCGCGGGAAGACTTTTACACCGGGAGCGGTTCCACAGAGCCCTGGAAATACCTTTGCGCCACCTGAGCAGGGGGGCCTACCTGTTACAAATTACCGCTGGAGCATCATCCACCTGGAAAAAAATCCTGAAACAGTAGCCGGCAGATTGCAGATATTGGCAGAACCCAAGTCGCCATGAACATGATACGAATTCGCCTTGTCTTCATGCTGGTGCTCCTTATTATGCCGGCCATGCAACCGGAAGCGTATGCCGGGGATAGGGAAGGTAATAAGGGAAAAAGGTACTGGGCATGGATCGTGGACATGGAAGGGGCAACACGCCAGGGTTACCTGCATGAGGTGAGTGATACCATGTTATGGCTGTGCCCCATATTTTATAACGTGGACAATTGTGACAGCCTGAAGGCCTTCGGGGCCTCCCGGATCAGGACCATCAAGATTCGCCGGCGGGGTGCTGGCGGGCGCGGTTTTGGCTACGGTGTGCTCACGGGTGCGACATTTGGGGCGTTGATCGGTGCCGGCAGAAGCAGTGAGTCTGACTGGAATGTATTTTCAGGCAGTGAGCGTGCGCTTATCGGGGCTTTGGTTTATGCCATTCCGGGCGGTCTGTTCGGGGTGCTTATCGGATCGCTGAAGCGAAAATTCAACATCGATGGCGGCCCTGAAGTGCTTCGAATGCGACGGGCCGGGCTTCAAAACTTCGCGAGGATAAAGCATGAGTGAAAGAAAGGGGTTCCGGGACGTGAAAGTCATCATCACCGGAAGCACGGGGATGGTTGGAAGAGGGGTGTTGCTGGAATGCCTTGATGACGACCGCGTGGTCGCGGTACTGGCAGTGAACCGCCGGCCGCTGGACATTCAGCACCCCAGGCTAACGGAAATCATCCTGAACGACTTCGGCAACCCGGGCCCGATCCGGGACGAGCTGAAAGGATATGATGCCTGCTTCTTCTGTATGGGCGTGAGTTCGGTCGGCATGGATGAGAAGGGCTATACCCGGCTTACGTATCACCTCACGACCTGTTTTGCGGATGTGCTGAAGGAACTGAACCCGGGAATGGTGTTTAATTACGTCAGTGGCGCCGGAACGGACAGCACGGAACAGGGCCGGTTGATGTGGGCACGTGTGAAGGGGCGTACCGAAAACACCCTGTTGAAGATGGGATTCAGGGATGCATACATGTTCCGCCCGGGCATCATCCTTCCCGAGCGCGGCATCCGGTCACGAACCGGCTGGGTGCAGGGATTGCTGACGGTCATGCGCCCGTTTTTCCCGTTGCTCGGTAAATTTAAATCCGTAACCACCACCTCTAAGATCGGGCGGGCGATGATCAACGCGGTGTATTTTCCACAGGAGATGAAGCGGCTCAAAGGGCCGGCGATCAACGCGCTGGCGGGGATGTGACTTCCCGATACAATAATTTATGGGGGCAGATTATTAGTGTGTTGCAACCCAAGGAACAAATGAACAATAATAAATATCACGAATTAACCAGTCAGATGATTCAAATGATAGAGCAGCCTAAGTATTTCTGCTGGTGACATAATGCATCTTGGCTGGTTTTAGGTGATCAGGCCAATAGGTTTTAAATAGGAGTTATGAGTTAGTTGTTTTGCGTCGATAGGGGATTGATATAGTACCAGGCATCATTCTATTTCATCATGGATTCTGTTATATGTGACTATACGCTTTTTCTCACAAGTGTACTAATTTTGCCGCCTGATGGAATTATTTATGATTCTGGAGCTTTGCATTTTTCACGATATTGCTGAATCAACATACGAAAGAACTTAATAAACAAAATATATGAAAACTAGAATTATATTTTCGGTATTTCTACTTGTGGCAAGTACACAGATTCAGGCCCAATCAATTGTTGGTGGACGTTCACATTCCCTTGCTGTTTGCGACAACAATTCACCATTCG
>JAHEKC010000008.1:27452-40144 GCA_024638565.1 Bacteroidota bacterium | reverse complement strand
CATTCGCATGGGGGAGAAATGTCAATGGCACACTGGGAAACGGAACCTTTTCCGACAGCAATGTGCCTGTTGCGGTTATGAATCTAACAGGTGTTGTTGCTGTATCGGGGGGGGCTGACTTTAGCATTGCTCTCAAAAGCGATGGAACTGTATGGTCCTGGGGAGCGAATGCTTCCTGGCAGCTTGGAAACGGGACCAACAATTTTAGTAATGTACCTGTCCAGGCAAACAATATTTCTGGCATTGTCGCCGTAGCCGCAGGGGAGAACTATGCCTTTGCCCTTGCAAATGACAGTACCGTTTGGGCATGGGGAGAAAATAGTTTTGGCCAATATGGAAATGGAACCAACACCTCGAGCCAGGCACCAGTGCAACTCAATACCATATCAGGTGTTGTAGCAATTGCAGCTGGAAAACATACGCATGCCCTCGCGGTTAAAAATGGAGGAACTGTATGGGCCTGGGGAGTAAATATGGACGGCCAGCTTGGCAATGGAACCAATACAGATAGTAATGTGCCGGTACAAGTGAATAATCTTACGGGTGTTGTATCAATTGAAGGCGGCAGAGACCATTGTTATGCGTTGAAGAATGATGGATCAGTTTGGGCCTGGGGAGATAACCAGCAAGGCCAGCTTGGCAATGGAAGCAATACAGATAGCAATGTTCCGGTCCAGGTAAACGGCCTATCTGGAATTATTGCAATAGCTAGTGGCGAATATCATTGTTTTGCGCTGAAAAATGACAGTACGGTATGGGCTTGGGGACTTAATACATACGGGCAGCTTGGCAATGGTAACACAACTCCCAGCAATGTTCCGGTCCAGATTGGTGGTCTTACCGGAATAAATGCGATATCCGCAGGATACGAGCATTCTTTTGCCATTAAGAACGACGGTACTGTATGGGCATGGGGGCGCAATAATTTCGGTCAGCTAGGCATCGGAACAAATACGAATAGCAATGTTCCGGTCACGGTTCCTGGGTTATGTAGTTTGCTTGGTTTAATGGAGAGTTTAAATTCAGCAAATAAAATTTCAGTTTATCCAAATCCTAGCAGTGGCATGATTACAGTGTTTTCATTGAATATGGAACTTGAGATATTTAATGTGTTGGCTGAGAAGGTATATTCAGGCATGTTATTAAACGGTAAATCTGAGATTGATATACACGATCAGCCTAACGGAATCTACTTTTTCGTCTTTAAAACCAACAAAGGGTTATTGGTTGAAAAAATTCTTCTTCAAAAGTAAACTACGTTATGCTTCAATTTGCGTAGCAATGCACTGAAAGGTAGAATATCCTATTTCTCGATACAATAATCAACAAAAATATTATCCGCAAGTCCGCGGGTGGCGATTGGCATTCAATACCGCACCACCCTTGTGACCTCCTGCTTTTCGCCTGCCGTCACTTGCACAAAGTAGAGCCCTCCCGGCAGTGTGCCCGGATATCCCCTGCCGTCCCAGCTGACGCGGTAGGTTCCGGGCTGCCGCTTGCCCAGGCTGGTCCGGTAGACCACTTTCCCTCCTGAATCGAATATGGCAAGGGATACCGGCGCGGCTTCCCGAATGGCAAATTCGAGGTGTGTGATATCCTTTGACGGATTGGGCCAGGCGGAAACGGAAAAGTCATCGGGTAACCCCGTTAACTGCTGCACCGATACAGGGAGCACGATAAGGCTGTCGAGGCGAATCAGCTCGTCGCCGTTCTGGTAGGGCAGGAAATGAAAATACACCAGGTGCATTTCGTCCGTGGTGTTCAACCCCGCACAAATTTGCTGTGGAACGGGGTTCGGGTTGTGCGGGTTACTGGTGGTATTGTCGTATACGGCGATGCCGTGCAGGTTGGAGAGAATAGGCAGCTTCTTGATATAATCGAAAAAATAAAAACCCTGCCATTCGAAATCCCAGTTGTTGATCCGGCATAGGTTCACGGTGTCAAGCTGTGGTGTCAGGCCATATACCAGCCAGCTTTTCCCTAGCAGGTGCATATGCGGGAAGATGCTCAGGAGGGAGAAACTCGTGAATGTAGGTCCGAACTGGGACGTCACCGTCTGGACCGAATCGGCATCAATGCAAAACGACCAGTTGGAAAGCACCGGGGCGGAGAATACCTCCCGTACGTTCTGTGCGGTATCCGGGTAGAAATGAAAATTCACACTCGTGCTGTCCGCCTTGCCCGTGCTTCCCTCCGGGTAATGCATGGCAAGAATAATGCTTGCATTCTGGTATAGGGTCATGCCCATTTTTATATTCACTCCGTTCGGGAATATGATGGGACCGCTGCCTGGCACGTACCCGCCTATCAGTGCCGCGCCGGGCGGACCGCCGCAGTTGTTGATCACCTGGCCGGGTGTGTAGTTTCCGGAAGTGTCGGCATACACGAGACAATGGTGCAGGATCTCCCGGTTGCCTGGTACAACCTCGATGGCCCTGATTTTTTTATTCGTGGTCAGCCCCGTTCCCAGCACCACGCAAACATAGTCGTCAGCAAATTGCGTGGCCTGGCTGGCATACGGGGCCATCTGGATCTGGAGATCCCCGGGTCCGAGTGCCAACCCGCCTGTGTAAACGGGCGGAGCCGGCGCAAGCGTACTGTCGCCCTGGGGCGCGCCGCCGTTCACCCAGTCCAGGATCTTGTTTTTTTCATCCACTGAAATGATTCGTTCGTGCACGTACCGCTGGTACGTCGTATCCGGTGGCCAGGGTGGCATAAGGTCGTTTGATACCATGAAATGGATGAACGGGCTGTAGCCGAGTGCATCCTGGTATGTAATCAGCGGCATGGGAGCAATGCCACCGGTATGGTGGCAGTAGGTGCAATTCTCGTAAAAAATGGGCGCGATGTCTTCGCTGAAATTCGGAACCTGTGCGGAAGCCGTTGCGGGAACGGTAAGCACCAGTGACAAGACAACCAAAATCCGCTTCATGGCAAAATGTTGAATGGTAAGATGTAAAGATACCGAAACCTTGCCTGCCGGGAAACGACCCCCATGCCAGGCTGTACAGCAACGATAAGCAATATCCTGTACGAGAATCAAAGGTTGATTACTAGTTTGTTACCGTCTTCATGATACGTACACTGGACTTGCACTTGCATTAACAGTATTTTTGCGACATGTACGCAAGGGCTCTCCTGCCGTTTCTCATGCTCTGGCAATTTTGCACGGGCCAGGTGCTGTATAACCCGCAATCGCTGTACGACGGCCCCGGCGGCCTTTTTGACCCGGATTCACTCCGTACCGTTTCGATCTCCTTTTATAATTCCAATTACGACTCGATCCTGCATGCCGGCTGGCAGGCAGGATCAGGAGTCCGCCTGCCGGCCACCGTGCAGTTGGATAACGGGATCAGCCTGGACAGCGTGGCAGTCAGGTACAAGGGCAACTCCACTTACTTCGTGCCCCGCACGCTGGGCAACCCTAAGCTGCCGCTGAACCTGGACATGAACGACCTGGTGGGTGGGCAGAAACTCATGGGCTATAAGAAGCTCAAGCTTGCCAATTCAATTCTCGATCCCACGTACAGCAAGGAGCTTGCAGCGCTGAATATCTACCGGAGGTATCTGCCCACCCCGCAGGGGAATTTCATGAAAGTAAACCTGCAGGGCAGCTACATGGGGTTATATGTGAATACGGAAGCGGTTAACAAGCAGTTCCTGCAAAAACATTTTTCCGAAAAGGACGGAGTGCTGTTCAAGTGCGACCCCGTGCAGGTGTTCGGTCAGCCGGGCCCGGTAGGCAATTCCGACCTGGTATACCTGGGGAATGACACCACCCTGTACTATGACCACTATGAACTGAAGTCGGACCATGGCTGGAATGAGTTGTATAGCCTGATCCATACACTTGAATTCAATCCCGCTCAGATCGATTCCGTGTTGAATGTGGACCGGGTCCTGTGGGCCTTCGCCGTGAACATGGTGATCGCCAACCTGGATGTGTACAACGGGATCTACCAGCATAATTATTACCTGTACAGGACGGGCGACGGGCTGTTCCAGATGATCCCCTGGGACCTGACGGAAAGCTTCGTGGGTGCCCTTATCGGTCATCACCCGGAAAAGGACTCCATGTACCATTACGATCCGTACCACGGCTATGAATGCTACTGGTACCCGCTTATCACGGAAATCATCGCTGATCCGAGTTCCGTTTACCGGAAAGTATACACGGCGCATCTCAGGACGGTCATCGGCGAAAGCCTGGATTCGGCGGCCATCAAGAACCATGTCACGTCCATGCAGGCGCTCGGTGCCGCGGCGGCCAGTGCGGATCCCAACAAGTTCTGGGGCATGCTGGCATACTTCTATAATGTCGACAATGAATTCAACGCGTTCGGCTTTTCCACTGCAGGCATCACCTCCACGGTGGTGAAACGCAGGTCGTTCCTCCTGGCCCACCCTGAAATAATCAAGTTGCCACCCGATATCATAGATGTGCAGCTTGTCGACATCCAGGGGACCAAATATGTTACCGCGGAGGTGGCTAACGAAGATTCTGTTCAGTTGCGGGTAACGACGAGTCCCTATAATTCCAAATTCAAGAATTTTACCATGTACGATGATGGCACCAACGGTGACGTGGCAGCCGGAGACAATATCTACACCGTTGCCCTCCCGCACCAGGGAACAGGTTTGGAGGTGAAGTATTATGTGCGGGCCTTCAATGCCGATGCGGTAATGCTGAACCCCGAACGGGCCGAATACGAATTTTACCAATACACGCCCACCACGGGATTCGGGCAGCAGCAGGCAAATTCCGCCCTGATACGGGTTTACCCGAATCCCGTTCGTTCCTTCATCACCGTGGAATGCGAAACACCGTACCCGCAGCCGTACGAAATTGTTTCCGTCCTGGGCCGCAGGTTGAGATCAGGTATCTTGCAGGGACGCACGGTCATCGACCTTTCCGCGTTGCCCGCGAATGTTTATTACCTGAGAACCGCGTCGCAGGCCGTCAAAGTGATGAAGGCGGATTAACGAGCCCCGCGGGCGGGACCGAACTGGAATTTGGCGGAAATCGGCACCTTTGCGATACCTGCACTCAAAACCCCGATACCATGACAGACCGCGCGAAACCCATTGTCGTCGAACAGGCAATGAACGTCACGGCCCCCGTGGCCTGGGACGCCATCACCAACCCGGATGAAATGCGCAAGTGGTACTTCGAGAACCTGCCCGACTTCACGCCGGAACCGGGTTTTGAAACCCGGTTTCCTGTCAGTTCGGAAGATCGGGTTTTTACCCATGTATGGAAGGTTGAAGAAGTTGTTCCCGGCTCCATGATCCGGATCCACTGGAGCTTTGAAGAGTATGACGGCGCGGGCGCGGTGACCTTCGAGGTGCTCGACAACGGCGAATCCACCGTCGTACGCGTTACCAATACCGGACTCGACTCCTTCCCGGACGGGATCCCGGAGTTTTCGCGGGAAAGCTGCGTGCAGGGCTGGACGTACTTTATCAGGGAAAGGCTGGCGGAATACCTGGGCGGGAAATAGTCCCGTCAGCGGGAAACGCGCCCGATCATCCAGTATACACAGGGAATCACGAACAGGTTCAGCAAGGTTGCCGAAAGCAACCCTCCGAGGATCACCTGCGCCATGGGGCTTTGGATTTCGTTGCCGGCTTCCCCGGCCTTTACCGCAAGGGGAATCAGCGCCAGTGCCGTCGTAAGCGCCGTCATGAGGATGGGGTTGAGCCTGTCGGCGGATCCGTCGATGATGGCCTGCAGGCCCGTGATTCCGGACTGCTCAAGGGCCTGGTACCGTGAGATCAGCAGGATGCCGTTTCGTGTGGCAATACCGAACAGGCTGATAAACCCTATCGTCGAAGCAACGGAAACCACCCCGGAAGTAACAGATATCATGAACACCCCTCCGATAAGCGCGAGCGGCAGGTTGAGCAGTACGATACCGGCCAGCCGCACATCACGGAATTCGAAGTAAAGCAGCATGAAAATGATGCATACCGCCGCCATGGATGACCACATGAGCAACTGTGAAGCACGTGCTTCGCTTTCGAACTGTCCTCCGAATTCAATGCGGTAGCCTTCGGGCAGTTCGATGCGGTCATTAATGATCCGCCTTGCATCCTCCACCGTGCCGCGCAGGTCCCGGCCACTGACATTGGCGGAAACGACCAGCTTGCGCTGCACGTTTTCCCGGTTGATCGTATGCGGGCTGCTCACGGAACGGATCGTGGCTACCTGTCCCAGCGGTACCATGTGGCCGTCCGGCAGGTCGATTAGCGCCGCTTTCATTGCAGGTATACTGCCACGGTAGTTCCCGTCAATCCGCACCACCATGTCAAAGCTTCGCTGCCCCTCGAAGACCTGCGATACCACCACGCCGGCAAATGCCGTTTCCACGAAATGTGCGAATGCGGAAACCGTAAGCCCGTGCTTCGCCAGCATTTCCCGCCTGGGTTCGATTTTCAGCTGGGGAACCTCGATCTGCTGCTCCACGGCTACATCCACGAGCCCGCGGACCTCGCCGATGCTGTTCCTGATCGTATGTCCCAGCCGGTACAGCTTATCCAGCTCATCACCGTAAACCTTGATGGCGATGTTCGCTCGTGTTCCGGAAAGCATATGGTCGATACGGTGCGCGATGGGCTGCCCGATGGTGATGTTCGCCCCCGGCAGGACAGATAACTTTTCACGTACCTCGTCCAGGAAGGCATCTTTGTCCCTGCCATTAAGCTCGAACGGGGCGTCGATCTCGGAGGCATGAACCCCCATGGCATGCTCGTCCAGTTCAGCCCGTCCGGTCCGCCGTGTGGCCACGCCTATCTCGTCGAACGACAGCAGGATCTCTTCTGCCAGTGTGCCTGCCTTGTTGCTTTCTTCGAGTGACATGCCCGGGAGGCCGACCACACTCACCACCAGGGAACCTTCATTGAATTCAGGCAGAAAACTCCTGCCCAGCCCGGAGAACAGCAACATGCTGGCCGCGAACAATACCAGGGCCAGGCCGATGGCTGCCCTGCGCATCTTTAATACCTTTTCAAGTGCGCCGCGGTAAAGTCTTTGCAGCAGGCGTTCCAGCGGGGTGCCTTCCGCCCGCTTCATCAGGAGCCTTTCATGTGGCAGCAGGTAACTGCAGAGTACGGGTGTTACGGTAACGGCCACCAGCAGGGAGGCGAGGATGGAGGTGATAAAGGCAATGCCCAGCGGTTGCAGCAGCCGTCCTTCCATGCCGCCCAGGAAGAAGAGTGGAATAAAAGACACGATGATGATCATCGTGGCAATCATGATAGAAGTCCGAACCTCGGCTGAGGCCTCGTAAACCACCTTCAGGACCGGGAGCCGGTCACCGCGCTGCCGCGCCGCATTTTGGCGCAACCGCTTGAACACGTTTTCCACGTCGATGATGGCATCGTCCACGAGCGCCCCTATGGCGATGGCCATTCCTCCAAGGCTCATGGTGTTGATGTTGTACCCCAGCCAACGCAATACCAGCACGGAGGCCAGCAGGGAAAGCGGGATAGCGAACAGGGAAATCACCGTGGTGCGCCAGTTCATCAGGAACAGGAACAGCACCACCGTAACAAAAAAGGCGCCTTCGAGGAGCGTACTTTTCAGGTTTTCGACCGACGACCGGATAAAGTTCGCCTGCCTGAAGATATGACGGTTCACATGTACGCCTGCCGGCAGGCTTGTCTGCAAGCCGGAAATCGCGGCATCTATACCGGCAGTCAGGTTGAGTGTATTGGTGTTCGGTTGCTTGGTGATGGTCATGATCACCGCCGGCTTCGCATTCATGGAACCATCGCCAATCTTGTCGGCGGCGTCGATTCGTACTTCCGCCACATCCGCGATTCTTACAGGCTTGCCACCAGCCATCGTGACAAGTGCGTTCGAGATGTCAGCCGGCTTCCGGACCCGGCCTTCCCCTTTGATCACAAACCGGTTTCCGTATTGTGTATACACCCCGCCGGAGGCATTTTCATTCGAGGACCCTGCTGCATGTAACAGCGCATCCCAGCTTACGCCGTAGTACTTCATCTTTTCGGGATTTGCCAGCACCTGGTATTGCTTGTACGCCCCGCCGATCACAATGACGTTTGCAACGCCCCTGACCGCCTTCAACCGGGGAGCGATTTCCCAGTCGGCAATCGTGCGCAGTTCCATCGGGTTGATGCTGTCAGCCGTGACGCCCAGCAGCATGATCTCGCCCATGATGGAGGATATGGGGGCCAGCGTGGGTTCGCCCGCCATGTCGGGCAGTTTGACCTGGATGAGCGGAAGTTTTTCGGAAACGATCTGCCTGGCGCGGAAGATGTCCGTACCCCATTCAAATTCCACCCAGACAATTGAGATGCCGGTGGCGGATGAGGAGCGGATTCGTCGTACACCCGGTGAGCCGTTCAGGGCCGTTTCGACCTGGAACGTCACCAGGCGTTCCACCTCACCGGCTTCCATGCCGTGCGCCTCGGTGAGCACGGTGACAGTGGGGGCTGTCAAATCAGGGAAGACGTCCACGTCCATCGTGCGTACTGCCGCCAGCCCGCCGGTGATGAGGGCAACGGCCCCAAGCAGGATTAGCAACCTGTTACGCAGGGAAGCGGATATGATCCTGTTCAGCATGTGCGTCAGTGGGTATGCCCGTGGGCGGGTACCACGGCAGACAGGCCTGCCATTTTAACATGATAAGCGCCTTCAGTCACCACCCATTCTCCTTCGGACAAGCCGGATTTGATTTCCACCATCCGGCCATCGGTAACACCGGGTACCACATCACGCCGTTCATATGTTTCCCCGCCGGTCTGTACAAAGGCGGAAAAGTACCCCTGGTCTTCCAGGAGCGCCGCAACGGGCAATACGACAGCCCTTGTTTTAGTTTTCAGGCCCAGGAAGACTTCCACGAAGCAGCCTGGCAGCAATTGTCCCTTGTTATCGATCTCGAACTGTACCGGGAGGAAGGGTTCCTCCGCGCTTACGCTTTTGCCATATGCCAGCAACCTGCCGTTGAAATCAGAGATATCGTACACATGGTCGTCGCCCGCAGGCTTGAATGTTGCCGTCACGATTTCTCCCAGTTTCGGGTGCAGGTGCTGCGGCACATCGGCCTGTAGGGTCAGGCGCCTGTGCTGCGCGACCACTGCCAGCGGGTCCCCGGTCTGCACATATTGCCCCTCCGTTACGAAGATGTGTTTGATAAATCCGCCGATGGATGTAATGATGTTCTTTCCGCCTGTGCCATACCTGGAAGCGATGTTCTGATAATGGCTTCTCGCCATTTCGTATTCAAGCGTTGCTGCTTCGAACTCCGCCCTGGGAATAATATTCGATTCATACAATCCCGCCATCCTCTCATACGTGGCTTTTGCCTTGTCGTAACCCGCGCTGGCCTGTCGGAATTCGGTTTCAATGTTATCATCGGCCATGCCGCCACCACCAATGGTGAACAACACGGAACCTTTATTCACCGCATTGCCCATGTAGGTATTGTTCAGGTTAAACAGCACAATACCGCTTGCCGTGGCCGGGACAACCACTTCGTCGCCGCGTGATGGATGGATTTCGCCACCGGTGCGGATGATCTCACGGATCGAATCATTGACCGCTGGCGTTACGGCCAGGCCCACTTTCCATGCCTGCTCTTTCAGGAAAGTGATGGCATTGGCATCTTCTTCCGGCGTTGCAAGTGACGTGTCGGCGGAAGCCTGGTCTGCATAGACGGCTACCTCCCGGATTACGACTTTATCCGAGAAGCTTCCGGATTCGATCCTGAACCACAGATCATAGGTTCCCGCTGCGCCGGGCTTGATGGAAGGCCGGAAGATGCCGGGTTGTGCGGGTTCGTTGACGCTGCTCCTGCTTCCGCGGGATCCCTTTACCAGGCTAACCGTCACCTTGCCTTTCGTGACAGGTCTGAATGTGCGCAAATCCGTGTAGTGGGCAGTGAACGTGACCACCTTTCCGGCCACGAGTGGCTTGAACTCAACGAATAACTCGGTTGATTCGCTCCGTGCCATATGGCTTACCGTTACATCTTCCGCATGGGTATGCCCTTGCGACTCCTGTCCGTTCCGGCATGCCGGCAACAGGAAAACACACAGGGCCCCCGCGGCCATCAGTCGTTTCATTTGATTACCGGTTTACGGGGTTAATGATCATGGTCCTGGTCATGTTCATGATCGTGGTCATGATCGTCGAATTCCTGACCGGACGCATTTTCAACAGAATCGCTTTCGACCACGAATTCTTCCTGCATGGGTTCCTCATGGTGGGGGTCATCGCCATCATGCGAATGGTCCGGATCGCCATGGTCGTGTGTATGGGAGCCGGTACCGTGTTCATGATCGTGATCAGAAGCGCCGCACCCCACAAGGTAGAGGGCGCCTGTAAACAATATGAGAATGAGCTTTTTCATCATTGTTGATTTAAGTTTCTAAATTGAAAATAATCGATGAGGAGGTTACCCTCGCCGCGAAAACTTATCAAGGGATCCGGTCCAGCCGATGCAGGCGCCTGCCGCATCGCCGCGCAGAATGGCGAGTTATCGGCACAACTTTATGCGTCGGAAGCAGCGAATTTCCGTACCCGTTTCCGGGCGGCAACCAACTATCCGAAGGCAGGGGGTCCCCGTTCGGATTCACCTGAAGGGTCAGGTGACGAAATCAAAAACGCTGGGAGAAGAAAAAGATCCTGCAAGCCGGAGCGATCGTAAGCGGACAACCGGACAGGGTCAGGCTTCACGGCCACAAACGGCGCCATGGACTTAAGGGCCACAGGGCTGGTGTGTTTGGCGATAAAGTATTCAAAGTGCCCGGGCCCGGGATCCTGGTGCCTGAGCCCGTGCAGAAGCATTAACAATACATCCTGCCAGGCTGCATGCTCATGTTCGTGCGGGTATGATCCGTGATGATGGCCGTGCGAATGTCCCGAATGATGAAATCCGGTCTGCGCACTTTCATGTGTATGCGGGATAAAATTGTGAAGCAGCACAATCACAAAAAGTGCGAGCAGAAAAAGGCCTGTCGGGTTTATGCGGCTTTTCACGGTATATAAAGTTAATAAAAAACGGGTTCCCGGGCCTGATCAGGATTCCAGATCCTGCAATTGCTTTTCGATCAGCCGGATCTTCTCTTCCGCGTCCGCCTTCTTCTTTTGTTCGGAAGCTACTATATCGGGTTTTGCACGTGACATGAAATTTTCGTTGCCAAGCTTTTTCATGACTGATGCCAGGAAGCCCTTGTTGTATTTGAGTTCGTCGTGCAGCTTTCTTCGCTCCGTTGCGGCGTCCACCTTGCCGCCCAGCGGCACACGTAACTCCAGCTTGCCCACCATAAGCGAGGCAATACCGTTTCCCCCCGCGGGTTCACGATTGAATTCAGCGACGCCCGCCAGCTTCTGCATAATGCCGGTGAAGGACCCGGGGAAAAGCGGGTGGTCAGGCACATGCACCGTAAGCGGTTCTTTGGGTGAAAGGTTCTTTTCCTTACGCAGGTTGCGCAGGCTGTTCACGACTCCTGATGCCACGCCGAACTGGCTGATAAGGTTTTCATCCGCTTTTCCGGTCACGGGCCATGGGGCCACGACGATGCATTCCTTTTCATCACGCTCCTCCAGCAGGTGCCACAGCTCTTCCGTAATAAATGGCATGAAAGGATGCAGCAGCCTGAGCAGTGCGGAAAAGAATCCGTGTGCGGCATCAATCGTCTCGCGGTCCACCGGTGCTGCCTTTCCGTCGCGGAATGAAGGCTTGACCATTTCCAGGTACCAGGAGCAGAAGTCGTCCCATACCAGCTTGTAGGTCGCCATGAGCGCTTCGGAGATCCGGTACTGGTTGTAAAGGGAGTTGATCTGCGCGACTGACGTGGCCAGGTGGGAAGCGAACCAGGCATTGGCCACCCGGTTGGATTCGGGGGTATCGCCGCCGGCTTCCCATCCGTGCAGTAGCCGGAAAGCATTCCAGATTTTATTTGCAAAGTTGCGGCCCTGTTCACAATGCGATTCGTCGAACAACAGGTCGTTCCCGGCAGGGGAGCTGAACAGCATACCCACACGTACACCGTCGGCGCTGTATTTTTCGATGAGGTCCAGCGGCTCGGGTGAGTTGCCCAGTGACTTGGACATCTTGCGTCCCTGCTTGTCGCGGACGATGCCGGTCAGGTATACGTTCCGGAACGGCTTCCCGTCCCGGTATTCGTATCCGGCCATGATCATACGTGCAACCCAGAAAAACAGGATTTCCGGCGCGGTGATGAGGTCGTTGGTGGGGTAGTAGTATTTGATGTCCGGGTTGCCTGGATCCGACAGCCCGTTGAATACGCTGATCGGCCACAGCCATGAAGAAGCCCAAGTGTCGAGGACGTCCTCGTCCTGCTTCAGGTCTTTCTTCGAGTACCTGAAATCCGGATACTCCTTCCTGAACGAGGCAAGTGCGCCATCCGGGTCCGCGGCCACCGCCACCCGGCCTTCCGGGTCGTACCATGCCGGGATCCGGTGCCCCCACCACAGCTGTCGGCTCAGGCACCAGTCGCGCACGTTTTCCATCCAGTGCTTGTAGGTATTGATGAATTTGGGCGGGATGAGGCTGACTTCGCCATTGACCACGGCATCGAGTGCGGGCTTGCTGAGCTCCTTCATACGCAGGAACCACTGCATCGAAAGGCGAGGCTCGATAACGGCTTGGGTGCGTTCGCTGTGACCCACCTGGTGTTTGTAGTCTTCTGTTTTCTCG
>JAHEKC010000008.1:0-27442 GCA_024638565.1 Bacteroidota bacterium | reverse complement strand
CTCGATCAGCCCTTTTTCCTCCAGCAGCCTGAGGCATGCCTTGCGGCATGCAAACCGATCCATGCCGGTGAAGATCCCTGCTGCTTCGGATATGGTACCATCTTCATTCAGCACATCGATCACGGGAAGGTCATGCCGCAACCCGATCTCATAGTCGACCGTATCGTGTGCCGGGGTGACCTTCAGGCAGCCCGTTCCGAATTCGATGTCGATGGCTTCGTCCGTGATAACTGGCACGGGCCGGTCCACCATGGGGACGATGACGTTTTTGCCATGCAAATGCCGGTAGCGATCGTCGTCCGGATGCACGGCCACGGCCACGTCACCCATGATCGTTTCGGGCCGGACCGTGGCGATTGTCAGGTAGCCATCACCGTCTTCGGTCCGGTACTTCACATACACCAGCTTAGATTGTGTTTCCCTGAAGATGACTTCTTCATCGCTGACGGCGGTCAGCGCCACGGGATCCCAGTTGACCATGCGCAGGCCCCGGTATATATGTCCCTTGCGGTACTGGTCGACGAATACATCGATCACCTCTTTGTAATAGTCGGCGTCCATGGTGAACCGCGTGCGGTCCCAGTCGCAGCTTGCGCCCAGTTTCTTCAGCTGCTCGAGGATGATCCCGCCGTATTTCTCTTTCCACTCCCAGGCATGTTTCAGGAACTCATCGCGCCCGACCGCACTCTTGGCCATGCCCTTTTCCCGAAGCAATGCCACCACTTTGGCTTCCGTGGCTATGGAGGCATGGTCCGTCCCGGGGACCCAGCAGGCATTCTTCCCGAGCATGCGGGCCCGCCGGATGAGCACATCCTGAATGGTATTGTTGAGCATGTGGCCCATATGGAGCACCCCGGTCACATTCGGGGGCGGAATGACAATGGTATAGGGCTCCCGCTCATCGGGCACGGACCTGAAAAAGCCTTTTGCAAGCCAATGGCTATACCACTTATTTTCAACCTTTTGCGGATCGTATACCTTTTGAAGCGCTCCCATAGTCCGGCGTTGTTATTTCGTTATCATCTGTGCGGCAACAGCCCGCAAGTTGGTTATCTTTTCGAGAGCGGAAAACGGGACTCGAACCCGCGACCTTCGGCTTGGGAAGCCAACGCTCTACCAGCTGAGCTATTCCCGCTTGGCCTGGCATGATTTTTCCAGGCTAAATTTTTGATGAACGGCAAAAATAAAGGATTGCCCATTCACTTAAAATTCATTGGATTCCCCGTAGATTTGAATTCGAAAACAGGGATACTAGATACCTGATCTGAAAACCTTTAAATGAGAATTAATTTAGACTTTATGAAAAGAGCATTATTCACATTGGCATTGGTGGCCGGCGTGGCACTCACGGCCCAGGCGCAGGAACTCAAACGGACGGATTCCGACGCAGGCGGCACAAACGTAGAAACTCCCGCGGACCCGAATGCGGCCCAGATCAGTTTCGAATCAGAAGTTCATGATTTCGGAACGATCGAATACTTGGGCAACGGCAAGGCGGACTTCTTGTTCACCAATACCGGTAAGAGCCCGTTGATTATTTCCAGTGCCAAGGGATCATGCGGTTGTACCGTACCCAGCTGGCCCAAGGAGCCGATCATGAAAGGCAAGACCGGGGTGATCAACGTAAGTTACGACACCAAGCGGGTGGGTCCGTTCACCAAGACGGTTACCATTAACTCGAATGCCAATACACCGGTTAAGGTGATTACCATCAAGGGCAAGGTTCTTTCCAAAGAGGAGACCGAAAGTAATACCCCGCTGGACCGGAGTGATAAGAGCGGTATACCCCTGGAAAAGACCTCCAGCAAATAAGAAACTCTAACCGAAAAATAACCTGACCATGATGAGAATTTTCCTACTTACGGTTCTGGGCATCTTTGCCGCTGGCATGGTGCATGCACAGGGGGAAGCCTCCGATGCCAACAAGCCCGCATTCAAGTTCGACAACGACGTTTACAATTTCGGAACGATAAAGCAGGGTGAAAAGGTGGAACACGAATTCGTTTTTACCAACACAGGTAACGAGCCCCTGGTGATCACACGCGCCACCGGATCGTGCGGCTGCACGGTACCAGTCTGGCCAAAGGAGCCTATCAGGAAAGGAGAGTCAGCGAAGATCAAGGTTACCTTCAACTCTGCCGGCAAGCAGGGCATGCAGGACAAGACCATTACGATCAATTCTAATGCGGCGGATAATCCCAAGGTATTGCATATAAAAGGCAATATCGAAGTGCCGTCGCCTACCCAGCAGGCCGACTCAGACAAGTAATTACAGCAACGACTTTTTCGTAAATTTGTATCCCTTTCCGAACCGGAAAGGGATACTTGTTTATAGACATGCCTGATCTTTCGAAACGCGGCGGTTCGATGCCCGCCTCACCCATACGCAAACTCGTGCCTTTCGCGGAAGCGGCGAAGAAGGAAGGGCGCAGGATCTATCACCTCAATATCGGACAACCCGATATCGAGACACCCGGTGTGATGCTGGATGCCGTCAGGCGTGCAGACCTCCGGGTAATCGAATACAGTCATTCGGCAGGGATTGAATCGTACCGGAAGAGACTTTGCGATTATTATGCCGGGCATGGCATCCATGTCGGAATAGATGACCTCATGATCACCACCGGCGGATCGGAGGCCATTGAGATCGCCATGTTGTCATGTCTCGACGACGGTGACGAATTGCTGATCCCCGAGCCGTTCTACGCCAACTACAATGGTTTTGCCGTCCATGCCGGGCTGAAGGTGAATCCGGTCTGTTCCTCGATCGAATCGGGTTTCGCACTTCCGGACCCGGATGATTTCGAAAAGGCCTTGACCCCCCGTACCCGTGCAGTAGTGATCTGCAACCCGAACAACCCCACGGGCCACCTCTATACGAATGACGAACTGGAATCACTGCGCAGGCTGGCACTGAAGCATAACCTATGGGTACTCTCCGACGAGGTGTACCGCGAGTTCTGCTATGACGGCAGAAAGCAGGTGTCTGTCATGCACCTGGAAGGCCTCGAACAGCATGCCGTACTGATAGATTCGGTGTCGAAACGTTACAGTGCATGCGGTGTGCGCATCGGTGCTTTGGTATCGAAGAACAAGGCACTGATGGCGAATGCCCTGAAGTTTGCACAGGCAAGGCTGAGCCCGCCTTCCCTGGGACAGATTGCCTCTGAAGCGGCATTGGATACGCCACAATCATACTTCGATACGGTCATCGCCGAGTATACATCAAGACGCGACTTTCTCGTGAAGGCCCTGAATGACATATCCGGCGTGACATGCCCCAAACCCAGCGGTGCTTTTTACTGTATGGCCCAACTTCCGGTCGATGATGCGGACAGGTTTGCCGCATGGCTGCTGCAGGACTTCACGCATGAGAATCAGACCGTCATGCTGGCGCCGGCATCCGGTTTTTACAGCAACCCCGCACTGGGCCGCCAGCAGGTGCGGATCGCCTATGTGCTGAAAATCGGGGACCTGGAGAAAGCCGTGGAGTGCCTTGCGCTGGCCCTTGAGCAATACCCGGGACGGGTTGCGACGGAAAACACGGGTGGGGTGAAAGCCAAAATCTAGGACGTGGCATTCCGGTAACTCGCAAGTCGCATTCTATTCTTCGCTGATCACTGACAACTGTTTGCTATCCACCAGTTCCCTGATCAGCGGGTACGTGTTCTTCAGAAGCAATTGTTGTTCTTCACTGGTAAACCACCCGGCCTCGTCAATGCCTTCTTCCGCCTGGACTTGAAAGCCGGAAAATGAAAGGCATGTCATCCCGTACCAGCAGGTCTTCTTCAATACTTCCCCATACAAGCCTTTTCCTGCATGGGGATAGGCATGCCAGGTCACCACGGGACCAGAACGGATCCTGAGGTCGCATACCCCCGTCTCTTCGCAGACCTCCCGGATGGCGGCCTGTTCGGGTGACTCGCCGGATTCCAGTTTTCCCTTGGGCATATCCCACTTTCCATTCCGGTGGATCATGAGCAGGCGCCCCCGCGCGTCCTGCACCCGGCCACCCGCGGCATCTATTTGTTCAAAGACGCTGTGAAACGTCTTTAACAGCTGTTGTGATTGCTCGCCAGCGAGATGTACGGCATCCGGCCTGGCCCCGGACCGGCACCTGCGAATGGCTTCCAGGACGTGGTCCGGTCCGGTACATGCGATGGTATACGCCGGATGTACACCCGTTGCTTCCATTTCCTGCATCGTTCCCACGAACAACTCGCATCTATTGATAAAAACTTTGTACATTGTGCCGCGTCGAAATGGAAGATACGGCGTCAAAAATAGCTGAATTTCTTCTCCAGATAAAGGCCATCAAGCTGAAGCCGGATGAGCCCTTTGAATGGTCTTCAGGGTGGAAGTCGCCTGTGTACTGCGACAATCGCATTTCCCTGTCCCATCCGCGTATCCGTACTTATATCCGCCAGGAGCTCGTGAAGGTGATCGAGGATAACTTCGGAAGGCCCGAGGTCATCGCCGCAGTGGCTACAGCGGCCATAGCACCGGGAGTGCTGGTGGCCGAGGCACTTGGCCTGCCATTTATATATGTGCGCAGCAAGGCCAAGGACCATGGGAGAAAGCAGCTCATCGAGGGAGAGGTGCATGCGAACCAGAGTGCCGTCGTGATCGAGGACCTGATATCCACCGGAAAAAGCAGCCTGGCAGTCGTGGAGACGCTGCGCAGGGAAAAGGTGGTCGTCAAGGGTATCGTATCCATCTTCAGTTATGGATTCGACAAAGCGGCAAGGGACTTTCATAATGCCGGTTGCCCTGTATATTCGCTCAGCAGCTACGAAACCATGTTGCGCATCGCACTGGAGTCGAATTATATCACCGAGGAAAACCAGGAATTACTGGAAGCCTGGCGGCACGATCCGGAGAACTGGACCCCCGCTTCCGGATAACCTGGCGGCCTGCCCGGCCCTGACCTGAACACACGCTTCATTACCATGCAAGGAATGACTCATAAGCTGTCCGTGCGCCTGCTGCTGCCGTGCGCCATGTGCATGCTGGCCTCCGGTACCATGCAGGCCCAGCAGAAAGATTTTACCATTGACTCGCTCGGGGGCAACCGGTATATTATTTCATCCATGGAGCTGGACCCCGCCGGCAAAACAGTAGCGATCGGTACCATGGGCGGGCCCATCCTGTTCTGGGATGTGGCGACGCGGGAGGTGACCCGCAAGGTCGACGTCAGTGGATATAAGCCGGGTATGCGGCTGGCCTGGTCGGGGGACGGTAAATACCTGCTGTTGCAGCCCATGTTCTTCGTGGTCTGGAATCCGAACAAGGACAAGCGGGGCGATATCGAGGTGCTGGACGTGGCATCGGGTGAGGTGGTATTCAGGAAAGCGAACCAGCATACGGCATGCCTCGGTGCTGACAACAGTACAGTGATCACCGTGGGTCCTTCGCGTGTCGCGGTTTTCAATATCGCGAGTGGCAACGAGGAGCGCAATTTTTCGAGGGAAGGCCTGGGATATGCCGCGGCTGCCAGCCCGGACGGTAAACAGATCGCCATCGCCCACGACCCGACCAAGGAGGAGCTGTTGCGGATCCCCACCGTTCGGAATGACAAGAAAGCGCTGAAAGCGGCACTCAAGTACAGGGACCTGGTTACCATCTATGATTTCGGGACCCTGGAGGAGATCGCCACCTCATCCGACGTGCTGGACATTGTGCTGGAAATGAAATACAGCAATAGCGGGGCGTATATCTACGCGTACAATATCCCCCATACCAAAATGCAGGCGCCGCGCACGGGTGGCCGGCAGGGGTATATCAACAAGATTGTTTCCGCCGGCGCCGAGGTGACGAGGGCCATATTCTCCACGAATGCGTACGGGGCGGATTTCAAGGAAAATGCAACAGGAGATATCCTGGGAGTGACCTCCATGGAATACAAATATACCATCGTACCGCAGGTGATCCTATGTGACGTGCAATCGGCCAGGCCGCTGAATTCCTTTAACGTGAGGGCCAGGCTATTCGAAACATTCGTTTCCGACCGGACCGGATTCGCATTCCTTCCGGACAACAAGACCGTTATACTCGGGTATGGCCCCTATCTCGCGGTCTGGCACATGGAAAAATAACCCCGTACCGGATGAGTAATATCACCCCGATACCCGGAATGCCCGGTTGCAATTAGACCCAATGCCTGCTATATTTGTCGGACACTGAATCCCGGCATCCCATGAAACCACTGCGCATTCTGCTGGCCGGCCTGGTCCTGGCCGGTGCTTCGCACCTCGCCCACGCACAAAAAAAACCCCTGATCTTCGAGCATGAAAAGGTGGTCGAGGCTGCCAGGGCAGACCTGGACCAGATGTTGTCGAAGGACGGTCCGCTGACGGAAGAGGCTGCCAAGATGGAAGTCCGGGGTGAATATATCATGGACCTGACTATCGCCGGAAAAGGCAAGGTGCTGAGCGTGTACATGGTGGCAAGCGACGCCGACGAGATCCCGATGCAGAATCGTGCCAAGGACCTGATGCGGCGCATCCGGTTTAACTTCAAAATGCCCAAAGACAAGACCTATAAGTTTCAGTATACCTTCCAATTCGATTAACGAACATTCAAGCCCCTAAACAATGAACATGATGAAAGGAATTACACTGACCTCCCTGGCCTTAGTGGTATGCGGTGCCCTGTACGCCCAGGATGACATGACCGTCGTATGGGAAACCAAGTGCGACCATAAATTCGAGGCAGCCGGCGTAAGCGACACCAAGGGCTTCCTCTATGGCGCCAGCCAGAAGGAAGTGACCGTATGCAATAACGATAACGGAACTGTCATCTGGACCAAGCGCTACAAGGATGCCGCCCCCGGGTTGCGGAAGGTGGACGAGCAGATTCCGATGTGGGATGCCAATGTCCTGTTCCTGTTCGACCGGAAGCTGGGCAAGGACAAGATCGCCTGCCTTGACATTACAAGCGGCGCCTTGTTGTGGATGACCGACAAGTACCAGAATATATCCGAGGACAACGTGGTTTACATCAAGGAAATGGACGCCTTCGCACTGAGCACGAAGGAAGCACTGACAATGATCAAGGCGCGCACCGGGGAGGAGATATGGACAACTACCAAGTTCAAAGGCGTGGTGGGCGCCTATATCGTGGGTGAAGACGGCCATATCGTACTGCTGAACTTCAAGCCCACGGGATTGGCCGCCCTGTTCGCGGGTTTCAAGAACCAGGTAGTAAAAATCAATATGAAAAACGGCGATGTCGCCTGGGATCAGAGTTATATCGGGATCGTGCAGAAGAAAGTCGTCACGCGTGAGACCATGGCATATATGAAGCTCAAGGAAGGCAAGATATTCCTTTACCTGAATGGAATCCAGGTTTATGATTATAACACGGGCGCACAGCAATGGTCCGCGGCATTCGATGCGGATATAAACGTGGTAAAACCGCCCAAGGGCGCCCGCCGCTTCGGGGTCTACGGCGTGGTGGCTGAACCCCTTATCGTGGGGAACGACGTGTATGTGATCGATATGAAGAACAAGAAGTCCCAGTACATTAAAAAGTACGACCTGAACTCCGGTAAGCTGCTCTGGACCTCGGCAGAAGTCAAGGACGCAAAGGCTATCCCCGGGCTGTACCATGTCGATGGAACACTGATCCTCCAGGAAGGGGGCATGGTCGAATGCCAGGCGTATATCTACGAAAGGCAGCGCAACCAGGATGGCAGCATTACCATCATCCAGCGCTGGATCGTCTATTACCGGAACGTGAAACCCAACGGTGTTCAGGCATTCAGTGCCACCGACGGGACCAAGCTATGGGACAGCGAGCGGTTCCGCAAGGGGATTACGAACGGCTTCGCCTCGGGTACCAATTTCATCGTATGCAGCGGCAAAGCCATCTATTCGCTAGACGTGAAAACAGGAAGCGAGCAATACGAGGTAGCGCTTTCTGACGCCAAGATCTCCAGGGCCCAGAAGATCCTGAAGTACCAGGACCGGACCATTGTGGTTGGGCAGAAGGGGATCGCCAATTATAACATCTCTGACGGCAAGCTGATGGCCTCCGGCCGGTGGAAGTCGGGTGACTACGCCGGTATGTACGGCAAGACCCTGCTGTTCCAGCGGGAGAATGACGACTTTGCCGCCTATGATGTAGAAACCTGCAAGTACAAGGCATACAATGCCAAGAAAGGCTCCATCAGTAAACTCACGAACGACGGTTTGCATGTGTATGCCTGGGAAAAGAAAACGATTTCCAAGCTGAGCACACAGTAATCGAAGGAATGCAACAGCGACGCCGGCCGGTTTCCGGCCGGCGTCGCTGTTTATCGGCATGAACATCGCGAGATATTTAAGAATTTTCTCGATGGCCGCAAGTGCGCCCTGGGCTTTTGCCGCACCGGCCACCGTATCTGCCCAGGAAGTGCAATGGGCGGCATCGGTGATCAATTATTCCTCCCAGCTTGAATATGACTCCTACTCCGCCAGTCAGGCACTGGGAGCGCCCAACTCCATGCCCAACAAGGGGTACAGCGCCACTGCCTGGACAGCCAGCGGCGACGAACGGCGTGAATTCCTGCACGTGGGATTCGAAAGACCCATGCGCATCCGGCAGGTAATCGTGGCGGAGAACCATTACCCGGGAGCCATCGTGCGCATCATCCTGTACGATACCGGCGGAAACAAGCATACTATATATAAGCAGCCGGCGGATACGATACAGGCTCCCAGCAGGTTTTTACATGTGCCGGTGGATGAAACACCTTACAGGGTGGCGGCTGTGCGCGTGGACATTGACTGCAGGCTCGTACCGGGGATCAACCAGGTGGATGCCATCGGCATCGCTGCACATACCGCCGAGGTGCAGGCAGAAGTAAAGGTGGCCACGGGCATGTCTTTTGCCGGGAAGCCTGAAAAGCTGGGACCGGAGGTGAATACAAAGTATACCGAAGTGGGTCCGATCATCGCCCCCGATGGCCTGACCCTGTTCGTGAGCCGAAAGGATTACCCGCCAAACCATGACGACGATGAAGTCTGGTTCTCCAGGCTTGACACGGCGGGGCGATGGACCACGCTGGTCAATGCGGGCAGCCCGCTCAACAACAAACACCATAATTTCGTCAGCTCCATTACGCCAGACGGCAATACGGTACTCGTCAACGGCATTTACTTCGAGGATCCGGAAGCGTGGGGAAATGGATTTTCGTTTTCAGCCCGGGAGGCCGGTGGCTGGGGGTGGCCGGAGAAGGCGGAAGTGGAGAATTATGTAAACACCGACCGTTATATCAATTTCTACCTTACCAATGACGGACTGAAGGTGTTCATGAATGTAAGGCGGGCCGACACCCGTGGGGAAAGTGACCTGTACGTTTCATTCGCACGGCCTGGCAGTTCCTGGAGCGAGCCCGTGAACCTGGGACCCGATGTGAATACCACGGGCCGGGAATGCTGTGCATTCCTGGCTGCAGACAATACCACTCTTTATTTTTCATCGGATGGCTACAATGGTTTCGGCAGCAACGACATCTACATGACCCGGCGAAAGGACAGCACATGGACCCGGTGGTCCGAACCGCTAAACCTGGGCCCGCCCGTCAATACCGGCTCCTGGGATGCCTACTGGACCATCCCCGCAAGGGGCGATTTTGCCTACTTCGTCAAGGACGGCGACATCTACCGGATCCGTATCAGCCCGGAAGTCAGCCCCAACCCCGTGGTGCTGGTATATGGAAAGGTGTTTGACCGGAAAACGGAAAAACCCGTTGGCGGGGCGCTGATCACCTATGAACACCTGGAGACGGGTGCCGGGGCCGGCGTGGCACGCAGCAGTCCCGATTCGGGCGAATACAAGATCGTACTGCCCCGGGGACATGCCTATGGATTCCTGGCATCCGCGGCCGGATACCTGTCGCAATCCGACCACCTCGACGTCACGGAACTGAAGAAGTACCGCGAACTGGAACGCGACCTGTACCTCGTCCCGGCGGAAGTGGGGGAAACGATCCGCCTGAACAACGTGTTTTTTGATTTCGGAAAATCCGTTCTAAGGGACGAATCCATTCCGGAACTAAAACGTGTGCTGCGCTTCCTGGAGTCAAATCCGCAGGCCGAGATAAGCCTGGGCGGGCATACGGACCATGTGGGCGATGACCAGGCAAACCTGCAGTTGTCGCAAGCGCGCGTGGATGCGGTACGCGCTTTTTTGACAGGTCATGGAATCGATCCGGACCGCCTTGAAGCCCGTGGCTACGGGGAGTCTGTTCCCGTGGCTGGCAATGAAACGGAAGAAGGCCGGGCGCTGAACCGCAGGGTGGATTTTACCATCGTCAAGCGGTAACTGGTGATAAGCGGTCAGGGATCTGTGATCAGGGTGACAGCAGTTTCGTCCGCCTGAAGATCGGAATGCAACGGGCAATTGCCGTGATCCACGCTATCCGCCCGGTAGATCAGCAGCAGGGCGATGGCAATGGCGATGACCGGTGAAGCTTTACGCACGAGCCGGTTGAATCGTGACCCGATGGCCTGGCCGGTAAGCCCGACAAACAACATGGCAGGGATGGTGCCCATCCCGAAAAGGGCCATGTATGCGGCACTTTCAAGAACGTGGCCAGTTCCCGCAATCACCGCCCCCGCCAGGGCAATATACACGAAGCCACAGGGAAGCAGGCCGTTGAGCAAGCCTATAAAAAAGGAACTTCTTATGCTGCCCATTCCGAAGTACCGGGTAAAGCCGCGTTTTATAGGTGTGGCCACGGTATTGATCCAGGCGGTAAGCCTGGTATTGAGGGCGAATACACGGCCGGCCACAACCGCAAGGATAATGGCTATTCCCGTTGCGATGCTCAGTTCCCGCTGGAAGCCGGTGAGTGCAAAGGTAAAGCCAAGGGCACCTGCCAGGAGGCCCATGGAAGAATAGGTGACCAGCCGCCCGGCATTATACGTCAGCCGCGACCACACGCGGTAGCTCCGGCCCCGTTTGCCGGCAGGCAGCGCGGCGGCAATGGGACCGCACATGCCCACGCAATGCAGGCTGCCCAGGAAGCCGAGTGTAATTGCAGAAACCAGCCAGGCCATGAGGTTGCTATTGGAGCCGGAACCGGTGTTCCGTGTAATAACCGGTATCGTCAGCGGTCCAGTCCGCCTTTAGCGTCCACCATCCCCGTGCAAATTGTGAGGTGTTGATTACCTGTGAACCGTGGTCCGAATCGATGTCTACATTGAAGTCAAGTGAGGCGTCGTTGGGCTTGTAAAAGTGCAGGGTGCCGGTTGGGCTGCCGGATGGAAAACTGATCTCGAGGAGATTGCCATCCTGGGTCACCTTCAGGTTTTTTTCGGGGGATTTGGCATTGACTTCCTTTTCGTACCGCACATCGTATTGCAAGTCTTTTTCATAGTAATTATCCGTTACCAGGTCGATCCTTTCCGCCGTACACCGGTATGCCAGGTAAGACATCCCGCCCACGAAGCCAATATACAGGATTACGATTCTCCAGCCCCAGCCGATTTTCATGTTCTTGTGTTTTGGTTAATTAAGTTACGAATTTAAATTTTTACTAATCCCCCCGGGCTGCTTTTGTCACTGCCACTTGTAAATCAGAGCTGTTCCGTTCCCGGTTGCCAGATGCCCGGTATTGCGCATATCGATAACACCCTACGTCGGTCCGAGAAATGCAGTCTCCACCTCGTCCAATATGGTTTCCCCGGAATAAATATTCAGCTTCAGCTCGGTCCGGGTCTTCCTGATATCGTCACGGTTCAGGATGATAAAGAATTCACCCTCTGCCAGCCCTTCCTTCGGCACCGTGTCGAAGCCTTTGCCAACCCACCGGATCTTTCCGCCGGGTGATGCCAGCTCGACACGCACGGGCATATCCTCGAAGGTCTTATTCACGATCTTGACGTTATATAAATTGCTCACCCGGTTGCTGTCCAGCTGCTGGTAGAGCATGCCGGGTGTACGCAGGACCGTGGTTTCGATGTCGGACCGCAGAATGAGCAGGGTGCTGAGCGTAACCAGCAGCACGGACAGGACCAAGGAATAGCCGACCACCCTTGGCGTGACTTTAAATTTTTCCTTGAGGGCGATGGCCGCCTCGCTTGTATAGCGGATCAGCCCGCGCGGCTTTTTGATCCGGTCCATAATGCTGTCGCATGCATCGATGCAGGCGGTGCAGTTCACGCATTCGAGCTGGGTGCCGTTCCGGATATCGATACCGGTAGGGCACACCTGGACGCACTGGTGACAGTCTATGCAGTCGCCATGCGTCCGTTCCTCGTTCTTTTTGTACTTGCCGCGTGGTTCCCCGCGCTTGTAATCGTACCCGATGACAACGGACCGCTTGTCGAGCAGGACGCCCTGCAATCGCCCGTAAGGGCATACCACTATGCATACCTGTTCCCTGAACCGGGCATACACCCCGTAAAAAACCAGGGTGAACCCTATCAGCGAAGCGAAGCGGGTCTTGTGGTTGGAAGGGTTGTCAAGGACAATTTTCTGAAGTTCATCGATCCCGATGATATACGCCAGGAAGGTATTGGCGATCAGGAATGAAATGAGGAAGAAGATGGAATGCTTCAGCCCCTTTTTAAGCGCTTTCTGCCGCGACATGGGTTCCTTGTTGAGTCGCTGCTGCTGCGCGTAGTCCCCCTCTATCAGGTACTCGATCTTGCGGAATACCATTTCCATGAAAATGGTCTGCGGGCAGGTCCATCCGCAGAACAGGCGGCCGAACAGCGCGGTGAACAGGATGATGAATACCACGAAGGTGAGCATGGCCAGCATGAACAGGAAGAAGTCCTGCGGCCAGAAGGCCACGCCGAAGATGATGAACTTCCGCTCCAGGATGTTGAAAAGCATCAGCGGATGGCCATCCACCTTCATGAATGGCCCCGTGAACATCAGGATCAGCAGGATGATGCTGACCCAGGTACGTCCGTTATAAAGCCTGCCTTTGGGTTTTTTGGGGTAGATCCAGTTCCGGCCACCTTCCCTGCTGATGGTCGGGATGCTGTCGCGAAAGCTCTCGGTATCCGCCTGGCCGGTCTCCTGTGTCATGAACCGGGTGCTGCAATGCTGTCGCCTGCCGCTGCAGGCGCCTGGGTCCCGCCATCATCTTCCGCGGTCCACAACTCACCCTGCGGTTCCTTGGCGCCAGGTGGATTGGTACCGATCAGCGTCATCAGGTAGGAGGAAACCTGTTGGATCTGCTTTGGGGTCAGTTGTGCCTTCCACGCGATCATACCCTTGGCGGGTACCCCTTCCGAAATCACCTCGAACAAATTTCCCATACCGCCGCCGTGGATGTAGTGGTCGTCGGTGAGGTTGGGACCCACCTGGCCGCCACCTGATTCGAGGTGGCAGACCGCACAGTTGACCTTGTATATTTCCTTGCCAGCACTGATCATGCCTGCATCCGTAAGCATGGTGACGTTCTCCGCTGTCACCAGGTCGGCGTTCATCCGCATGAGTTCCTCCTTTTCCATTGCGGCGCTGGCCATTTCCGCTTCGTACTCTTCGGCGCTCGATTTGCCGGTACCGGAGACATGGAAATGGAGCATGTAAAAGCATGCCCAGATAATGGTGATGTAGAAGGACCACACCCACCACGGGGGGAGCTTGTTGTCCAGTTCCCGGATGCCGTCGTAGTCATGGTGCATCAGTACATCCGCTTCCTTTTCCACGGGAACGCCACGGGTAAGAAACTTACGGTCGAACCGGGTCCACAATCCGGGTTTCTTCTCCTTCGCTTCCGATTTTGGCGCTTTCTTTTTCTCCTTCCTGGGTGCTGCCGGTACCATGGACCGGACCAGCTTGTTGAACGAGATGTAAAGGATTATTATGGTCAGCGCCATCATGAAGAATACGAATGCCAGGAGGTAGTCGGCGGTATCCAGCTGCATGAATTCCGGAACTACCGGTCCGCCATCTGCCGAGACGTCCTGCGCGGCGACATGGCCTGCCATCACGGTGAGCAATAAGCTCACGAACAATGTGATCATCTTCATGATTCGTCGGTTTTAGTGTTGTGAGAATCGTTGTTCAGCGGAAGCTGGCGCATCCGGTCTATCATGCCCTTGTCAGCCCTGATGACATATATCGTGACGGCAATGAAAAAAACGAAGAACATGATAAAGGAGAACAGCGGGTAAATGCCGATTCCGTCAATCTTTTCAAGAATTTGTCTGTACATGGTCTTTCCTGCTGGCTGTTAATATTCTTCTTCTTCCGGCTTTTGGGCCTTGATATCCGTGCCGAGTCGCTGCATGTATGCGATCATCGCCACTATTTCCTTGTTGGGCATGACGGTAATGCCATCGGCCTTGAGCCGGGTGGTAATCTGCTCCGCCTGCGTCATCAGGTCGCGGGTCGCGTACTTCGCATAATCGGCGGGGTACGGCACGCCCAGCTTAATCATGGCATTGATCTTGGCTGCAGTGACGCTGGTATCAAGGTCCTTTTCGATCATAAAGGCATAATCCGGCATGATCGAACCCGGCGACATGGTTTGCGGATCGAGCATATGATGGTAGTGCCACGAGTCCGGGTACTTGTTGCCCAGGCGTGCCAGGTCGGGGCCGGTGCGCTTGGAGCCCCACTGGAACGGGTGGTCATACACGAACTCCCCTGCCTTGGAGTATTCCCCATAGCGTTCCGTTTCGGACCGGAATGGCCGTATCATCTGCGAATGGCAGGTATAGCAACCTTCGCGGACATACAGGTCGCGGCCCTCGAGCTCCAGCGGGGTGTAAGGTCGCACGGTGCTGATGGTGGGTACATTTTCCTTTATCATAAAGGTGGGAATCAACTCCACGAGGCCGCCAATCAGGATCAATACGAGGCTTACCAGCAGCATTTGTACAGGCTTGCGTTCGATCCAGCGGTGCCAGCCTGATCCTGCAGGCGCCTTGTAGTGCTTCTCGAGTGCCGGGGCCTCCGCGGCTTCTTCTGAAACCAGGGATCCCGACCTGGCGGTCTTGATGAGGTTGTACACCATGACCAGTGCACCCACGAGGTACAGCCCGCCACCCAGCGCCCTGAGCTTGTACATGGGAACGATCTGCACCACGGTTTCAAGGAAATTGGGATAAAGCAGTGTGCCCTCGGGCGTGAAGTCCTTCCACATGAGGCTTTGCACGAACCCGGCCCAGTACATGGGGATGGCATAGAACAGGATGCCGATGGTGCCGATCCAGAAATGAAAGCTCGCCAGCTTTTTGGAGAACAGCTGTGTTTTGTATATGCGCGGGACAAGCCAGTACAGGATCCCGAAAACGAGGAAGCCGTTCCATCCCAGGCCGCCCACATGGGCGTGTGCAATGGTCCAGTCCGTAAAGTGCGAGATGGCATTCACGTTCTTGAGCGACAGCAAGGGACCTTCAAATGTGGCCATACCGTAAGCCGTGATGGCAACCACGAAAAACTTCAGGATTACATCTTCCCGTACACGGTCCCAGGCGCCGCGCAGGGTGAGCAGGCCGTTGATCATGCCGCCCCACGACGGAGCGATCAGCATGACCGAGAAGACAACCCCGAGCGACTGCACCCAGTCGGGCAGGGCCGTATATAACAGGTGATGGGGGCCGGCCCAGATATAAAGAAAGATGAGCGCCCAGAAGTGAATAATGGAAAGCTTGTATGAATACACGGGCCTGTTGGCCGCTTTCGGAACGAAATAATACATCAGGCCCAGGAAGGGTGTCGTGAGGAAAAATGCCACGGCATTATGGGCATACCACCATTGAACCAATGCGTCCTGTACCCCCGCATAAACCGGGTAGCTCTTGGATAAGCTTACCGGCAGCTCGATCGAGTTCACGATATGCAACACCGCCACGGTGATGACCGTGGCAATGTAAAACCAAATGGCCACGTACAAATGGCGTTCCCTGCGCTTGATAATCGTGCCGAACAGGTTAATGGCGAATACCACCCATACAAGCGCAATCAGGATATCGATGAACCATTCCAGCTCCGCGTATTCCTTGCCCGTGGTCATACCCAGCGGCAGCGTGATGGCTGCCAGCACGATGATGAGCTGCCATCCCCAGAAATGAACCCTGCTGAGCAGGTCGCTGAACATGCGCGCCTTGCAAAGCCGCTGCAACGAATAGTACACACCCATGAACATGGCATTGCCCACGAAGGCGAATATGACGGCATTGGTATGGACCGGCCGGATCCTGCCAAAGGACAGGTACTCCCCCATATTAAATGCGGGGAACGGGATCTGCAGCGCCACCGTCAGACCCACCAGCATGCCTACCACGCCGAATACGACCGTGGCAATGGCGAAGTCCTTGACGATCTTGTTGTCGTAACTGAATTTTTCTAATGACATAGGCTGTAGATTGGTTTAATGGTGCGGGTTTGAATCGTTGGGCGGGCTGGCCGTTTCGGAAGGTTCGGTCCCGGATGTTGAATCATCAGCCGGATCGTCAAAAAGGATCCGGACTGACGGGGTATAATCATCTTCATACTGGCCTGTGTTCACCGACCACAGGAAAGCCACCAGGAAACCGGCGGCTACCAGCAGGCTGACGATAAGCAATACATAGATAGCGCTCACAGCAAAAATGCTTGAACCGGCATCAAAGCTATTTTCAGCACATTGGCGGTATAATGACACCTGTTAATACCCATCCTGATATAAATCATGTTCCAACCAGTTGTTTGCCCCTGATCCAGCTCGCCGCCACGGCAAACAGCACGAGGGAAACGGTGCTGACAGGCATGAGAATGGCGGCCACCACGGGAGACAGGGTGCCCTGGACAGCGAAAGACAATCCCACCACGTTGTACGCCAGCGAAAGCAGGAAGCCGGTCCTGATCAGACCGATCGCAGAATGGGAATAACGCAGCACTGCCGCCAGCCTGTCCAATCGCCCGGCATCAAGGATGCCGTCCGCCGCAGGAGTGAAGTTATTGACCTTGTCGCTGACAGAGATCCCCACCTCGCTTTGCATTAGGGCGCCTGCGTCGTTCAGGCCGTCGCCCACCATCAGCACCCTGTGTCCTTTTGCCTGCAGGGATTTGACATAATCCAGCTTCTCCTGCGGTGACTGGTTGAAACGGAGGTCCGTTTGCGGCCCGAAAATTTTTGCCAGCCGATCCCGGTCCCGTTCGTGGTCGCCGGTGATCACGGAAAGGCGGTAACCCATTCCGCGCAGCCTCGCGGCAAGGCTTTCCAGCCCGGGCCTGAACGCATGCCCGGCATGGAATACACCTTTTGTTTTTCCCCCGATGTTGACATAGGTGCCGGTGTCCGAAAGCCGCTTTTCCGGGGTTCCGGCAAATCGTCCACTGCCGATCTTCACGTACCGCCCTGCGACGATCCCTGAAACACCCTGGCCGGCCTGCTCCCTGAAATCACGTACTTCCATCCAGTTTCCGTTGTCCCCGAGGGATCCGGCAAGTTGCAGGCTGAGCGGGTGCGTGGAATTGCGGGCCAGTGAAGCCACCATCATGCGCTCCTCCTTATTCAGTCCCGTTTCGCTGCTAACCTCCAGGCTTTCACAGGAGGTGAGCGTGCCGGTCTTGTCAAAGACTACGGTATCCACATCCGCAAGTCTTTCGAGGGCTTCGTTGTTCCGGAAGAAAATCTTGCGGCGTCCCAGCAGCCTTAGCATCTGGCCGTAAGTGAACGTAGGAGAAAGCGCCAGTGCGCATGCGCAGGCAATCACCAGCACGGAGGTGAAGGCATGCAGCGACCGGGATGGATCAGCCACGTACCAGTATACCGCAGCCGAAGTGGCGATGGCAAGCGTGGCCCCTACAAACCACCTGCTTATGGTATGCGCCAGGTGCTGGTAACGGCTGGGCTGCTTCCGGTATTCGCCCTGCGACCAGAGACGCGTAATGTGGGACTGGGTCACCCTGCGGGTCACGCGGACTTTTACCGCGCTGCCCAGCTGCCGGCCACCGGCATAAACCGTCTCACCCGCAGCCACGGCAACCGGTCTCGACTCACCGGTGACGAAGCTGTAGTCGATGGATGCCGAACCGCCGTCCAGGATGCCGTCGGCGGGAATGATCTCTTTGTTCCGTACCAGCACCACGTCGTTCACCGCCAGGTCATAGGCGCTGACCACGCGCTCGCCGTCCCTGCCGGACACGGTGACGCCAATGGGGAAGTATGATTTGTAGTCGCGGTCGAAAGAAAGGGAGTCAAAGGTGAAATCCTGGAACTTGCGCCCCACCAGCATGAAGAACACCAGCCCGGCCATGCTGTCGAAATATCCCGGCCCGGTGCCCGAGGTTACTTCCCAGGCACTGCGCAGGAACATGGCAATGATGCCAATCGAGATGGGCAGGTCTATCAGTACTGTTTTTTGCCGCAATCCTTTCCATGCATTGAGGAAAAACTCCGATGCGCTGTAAAAGAACACCGGCAGGGCCAGCGAAAGAAGCAGGATCCGGAAAAACGGAACCAGCTTCGGTTCCGAGGTGATGGTGGCCGAAAAGTATTCCGGGAAGCTCAGCAGCATGATGTTGCCCAGGCAAAAACCCGCTACACCGATCCGCCTGATGCGTCCCCTGTCCGGTCGTTTTGCCGCCTTGCGATCCATCGCGTCGAGGTGGATCGCGGGCTCATAGCCCACGGAAGCCATTCGCTCGCACACCTGTCGCAGCGTGGTCATGGATTTGTCGAATACGATCCGTACCTCCTTGCGCAGGAAATCCACGCGTGCCGACTGCACACCGTTTTCAATCCGGTGCAGGTTTTCCAGCAGGTAGATGCAGCTGCTGCAATGGATGGATGGCACCGGGAAGGTTACGTGGATCTGGTTGCCATTTCGAAATGCGACCAGCCTTTCGGCTATGGCGGGTTTGTCCAGGAATGCAAACCGGTCGTTCGTCGGCGTGTCGTCCTGCCGGGTGCCGGGTGTATCAGAAAGCCTGTAGTAGGAACAGAGCCCGTTTTCATTCAGAATGCCGAACACCAGCCGGCAGCCGTTACAGCAAAAGGTCCTGCCTTCGGCCATGACGGGCGGATCGGACGGCTCGCCACAATGGTAACACGGGACAGCGTTGCCCCGTTTGGGCTGGCTCATAATGGAATACGCAATGGTAACAGGAGAGGCTGCCCTTTGCTGTGACAGGTATCAAAGGTTTACATGATCTGTGTCATTCCCATGCCCCCGATGATCAATATCATGCGGATTACTAACCAATTTCATTCCTGCGGGGGAGCGGCATTGCTTTTATTTGCCTTGTAATTTGCATTAAATATAAACGTGCCCTTAACCCATTTGGTGATGCCATCCAAGCAATTCGATCTTACCGTTAACGATCATAAGCTGATCTCTGCCGTACAGGAGGAGTTCAACAGTTTTTTCCCGTACCTGAAGATCGAGTTTTTCAGGAAACCGCATGAGAAAGGAGAGGGGTCGGCCCGAAAGAACATGTACGATGCCGATACACCGGTCAATAAAATTATTTCCAGGAAGGGAACGGATACGGCTCCGGTTCCGGTTAACGGATCCATGAAAGTACACGAGTTCGAAAAGTCGCTGAAGACTCAGTTTGGCTTGCACGTGCAGGTTTTTCGCAAATCAGGAAATGTCTGGCTGGAGACATCCGCGACAGACGGCTGGACCCTTGACGAGCAGAATGCAGAGGGCAAAAGCCTGCAGCAACAGTTGCGTATCGAAAGGGAAGACCCGGACGACCATGATATGTACGGGTAGTTGAGGATGGAATAAAAAGTATTTTTTCTGGTTTGGACTACGGTCCGGTGCCGGGCGTTTAGCGCGGCCCGGTGGCCGTGCATAAGACGGATGAACACACGAAGGCTTATAAGCATGTCACTTGCGCTGGGAGCCATGGCCTTTGTCGGCCTGGCATTTTCTTTCCTGGCGCTGACGGATATTTACCATGCCCGGGAGCCGGACCTCGGCGTGGAGTGGGGGGTCGTCCGCGCTGCCTTTTTCATCACTTTCGTGTTCGTGGTGCTTGCTTCGGTGACGCTGCTCAGGCTGCAACGGGAAGGGTAGTACTGGATTCGCCCCGCCCGCCTTGCAGCATTCGGACAGGGGTTCGCTGTTCGCGGTAAAAGGTCCAGATGCTGCGAAAAAGCACAAACTCATTAACGAACCAGCTCAACGCTCACGCGCTGCGGGTAACAAGTACGAGGCTCGAGGTTCACGGTTCAAAGTTCAAGCTTTCAAAGCTGCTACAACTCACAGACTTTAAACTTATCGAATCAAAAACCCGTTCACCCTGCGTCTTGGCGCCTTTGCGTGAGATTTGACCGCACATGCAGCGGTAGGGGATCACGCAAAGTCGCAAAGCGCTCATAGCCACAATGTATTGAGGTGGGTTCATGTTCAGTTGCAGCAGCTAGTAATTACTGATTAAGAAAATACTGCCTGCTTGCGCTTGTATCCACATGAGCAGTTTTTGAAGTTCCGCACAACTGCCACTGCCGCTCAGTTTTTCATCTTCGACAGCCGGTCCTGGTCGATGATGTAGGTCTTGCCATCACGAATCTCTTTCAGCTTTTCCTCCTTGAAATCACTAAGGGTACGGATCAGGGATTCGGTAGCCGTACCGACAATATTTGCCAGGTCTTCGCGGGTGAATGAGATGCTGAACGGCTTCTGGCCTTCCTGCTGGTACTTATTCTGTAAAAGCAGCAGGGCGTCGGCCACCCGCTTGCGAACGGAGCTGTAAGCCAGCTGCAACAGGTGTTCCTGTTGCTCGGTCACATTATGTGTGAGGATGTGCAGGAACTTGCTCGCCACTTCACGGCTGTTGTAAATCAGGGAAAAGAAATCGTCCTTGGAGATATACACGATGTCAGCGTCCTCAAGTGCCTGTGCAGATTCCGTGTAGCGCTTGCCCTCGAGGAGGGAGGTATAACCGAAGAAATCGCCGGGCTTCAGCAGGTTGATGATAAGCTCCTTGCCGTGCTGGTGGATCTTGTAGGCCTTCACCTTTCCGTTCTGCACGTAATACATGCCGCTGGGGTAGTTCCCTTCCATGTAAATGAGTTCCTTCTTCCGGTAATGGTTCATCTTCCGGTTTTCGGTGAATTGCTTGAGTGCGTCGGGCCCATTATAATCGCCTATGAAAGAGGTAAGCCCTTCCATGTTCTTCTCGTATTCCTTCCGGATGCTCTCGCTTTTCTTAAGCCGGCTTTCCACGGCATTCAGCAACTCGATCTTGTCGAACGGCTTGGTGATGTAATCGTCGGCGCCCATATCCATGCCCTTCCGGACGTCTGACCGGTCCGCCTTGGCGGAAAGGAATATGAATGGTATGTGTGCGGTTTCTGCCTGCTTGCTGAGCAGGTGCAGCACGCCGTACCCGTCCAGCACCGGCATCATGATATCACAGATGATCAGGTCGGGTTTCGACTTATGCACGGCATCCACGCCTTTCTTTCCTTCAACGGCCGTGGTCACCTCGTAGCCCGCCAGCTCCAGGATCTCGGCTGTGTTCTCCCGGACCTCTTTGTTGTCTTCTATCAACAGGATATGTGTCATTGTTTCGGTTTATTTCGGACTATAGATACATGCGGTCCCCTATCCCTGGGCGGACCGTTCTGGCAGCCGGACCCTGAAGACAGAGCCCTTGTCCAGTTCGCTCTCAAAGGTAATAATGCCGTCCAGCAATTCCACATAGCTGCCCACGATATTCAGCCCCAGCCCGGTGCCCTGGATGTTGGTAGCGTTCTCCCCTCGGAAAAACCGTTCGAACAAGTTCTTCTGGTCTTCCGTGCTGATGCCGATGCCCTCGTCCCGTACCTCGATATCAAGCAGTTGATCACCATGTTTGGCCGATAGCGTAATCTTGCTGTTATCCGGGGAATACTTGATGGCATTGGACAGCAGGTTGACCATGATCTGGCGCAAAAGCTTCCTGTCCAGGTGCAGCGTGTCTTTGCCGTCCATATAGCATTCGAGTACCTGGCCCGGCCGGGCGATGGCCCGCAGTTCGTTGCACACATCCTCCTTGAGCTGGTCGAAGCTGAACGTGCTGTACGAAACGCCGATCTTGCCTTCTTCAATACGGCTGAGTGACAGGAAGTCGCCAAGGATTCCGTTGAGGTTTGTCACGGCTGCCTGGATGCGATGCACGTGTTTCTCGCGCTTATCCTGCTGGTCGGTTTCAGGATATTCGGTAATCAGTCCGGCGGATGAAAGGATTGCGGTCAGCGGTGTCCGGAATTCATGCGATGCCATGGAAATGAACCTGGACTTCATCTCGTTCAATTCCTTTTCCTTTTCAAGTGAATGACTCAACTCTGCTTTTGATTTTTCCAGGGCAGCCAGGGCCTCGCGCAGCACCTGGGTACGGTCATAAACCTTCTTTTCAAGGAGTTCGTTGCTGGTTCGTAGCTGGCGGCTGGCATCTTCGAGCGCCTGCCGCTGCTCAAGGATGTCTTTTTCGATGCGCTTACGGACGCTGATGTCGATGATAAAGGCGATGATCCAGGTATGATCCGATGACTTGAAGGGCGTGAGGCTCACCTCCACGGGGAATACCTCTCCGTTCTTCTTTACACCATTAAGGTCGCGCCCGACCCCCATCTTCCGCGCAGTGGGCGCGCCGGCATATCCCTTACGATCATGGCTGTGCTTTTTGCGGTATTCCCGCGGCACCAGGACCTCGACGGACTCCCCCTGGAGTTCGGCGGCACTGTACCCGAACTGTGCTTCCGCGGCGGGGTTGACCAGGATGATCTGTCCCTGTTTGTCGGTGACGATAATGCCCTCATTGGCATGGTTGAAGATCGAGTCAACCAGCGTCTTGCGCTGGGCATTTGACAATGCGTGAGCCGTCATGGCGGACTAAGATATAAGATTATCGGGTGGCGGGCAGCCGGGATCCGGACATCAAAAAGCCTGTTCCCCCCAGGAGGGGGAAACAGGAATTATATGATCCAATCCAACTTTCTATTGTTGTTCGTCAGCCTTGCCGAATGATTTGAAGTGAAACAGGCTGTACGACGGGCACCAGCCAAGGGCGCCGCTTAAAAAGACCGGGATGCCGAGAGCAGCCCATGCCGTATTGTATAAAATACCGAACCCGGCAATGACCATACCCAGGTACATTCTTAAAACACGGTCTGACATTCCAACATTACCTTTCATCGCCCTGGTATTGAATGAAATTCTAAGGCAAATGTAGCCGGGAGGCCGGCACCTGTTCATGCGGGCCATCATGCAGCCGCATGATCTTGATCATGTTTACAGGCCCGCCGGTCGCGCGGGTTTTTTACATTTGGAGGATCGGCAGTCATGTACATCCTCAGAACCATCATTTCTTTTCTCCGCGACCGCGAGTACCGTAACCTGTTATTCGCCACAGCCCTTATCCTGGCTTTCGGTACCGGCATGTACATGTACCTGGAAGGGTGGGGATGGATCGACGCGCTTTATTTCTGTGTGGTCACGCTGAGCACCATCGGGTTCGGAGACTTCACCCCGCAGACCGACGCCGGAAAGCTTTTCACGGTTTTTTACGTGATCATCGGCATCGGGCTTATCCTCACCTTTATCAATACCTTATACGACTATTACCGCGACCTGCAGGCGGAGGAACAAAAGGCAAAAAAAGGGGAAGCGAGACGAAGGGCCTAGCGGAACGGGAGAAAAACACCTGGTCGCTTAATAATGGCATACCGGCGCTTCGGAATGCAGAAAGGAAACAAGGCAGGCCAGCGCCGGAACGATCAGGCGGCGTATTATTGCGTGCATACCTGTAGGGCAGGGTTCCAGGGTGAAAATTAATCAATTCTGAACCCTACTGGTAAAATGTTATGTGTTCCGGAAATAAATGGGTAGTTTCGATCATCGGTACCCGGACTAAATGAAAAAGGCGATCCCCGGATTCTTATTGATGTTGCTGGCATTGCACGCGCCAGCGCAGAATACATATACGAAGGTGCTGTGGGATTCAGCGGAGGCGGGTGTATGGGCGCATGCAATGGCGCAGGCTTCCGACGGGGGTTTCTTCCTGGCCGGGGAATTCACGAACAGCCTGGCGGGTCTTCTGGTAAAATTGGATTCCGGCGGCATGCCGGCTTGGAACAGGAAATTTGCATCTGCGGGCGCAGATAAGTTTTATTCCGTGGTATCCACCCAGGACTCTGGTTTCGCAGTGGCAGGGACACTTGACAACGGCGCCTTCTGTGCACGGGTGGACGGCATGGGCGATACGGTCTGGACATCGCTGTTCGATGTAGCCGGGAGTTTTTCATCCGTGTTTTACAGCATCACCGGAACATTCGACAATGGCTTTGCGCTTTCCGGCGTGGCGAATTATTCCGTATCACCATATACCAGAACAATCGTTGCCCGGCTTGATTCTGCCGGCAACCTGGCCTGGTCTCTTGTGCTGCAGGCCGCGAACTGGCAGAACATATCCAAGTGCATCCGGCAGGCCCCGGACTCGGGTTTTGCCTTGTCGGGGCTCATCGAGGATAATGCGGGTGGCTTTACGATCGACGGCTTTATGCTCAGCTTGTCACCGTCCGGCACCGTGGAATGGTCATCCCGGTACGGCTTTTCGAGCGGGGCCTACTGCCGCGGTGAGGAGTTTACCATTTCGGTAACGGGAGGATTTGCCGGCTTGTTCCCATCGTCAGGCCTGTTGTGTATTGTATACCTGGATTCCGCCGGTAATATCCTGTCCAATAATAACTATACCGCCGGGGCAACGATTTTGCTTGACGGATCTCCTTACCGCATCCGGCCGGATGGCGTTGGCGGTCATGTGATCATGGTGACATCGGATCAGGCAGGGTCATTCAGCGCCAATTTTATGCGGGTGGACTCAGGCGGAAACGCGGACTGGATTCGCGAAATGTTTTTTGGTGCTGCTGATGTTACGGTTTTGAACGATGGCTTCCTGTGCCTTGGTATCGGGCCGCTTTTCGGGGTCAGCCCCTCGCAATCGATTCCCTTTTCACCACAAATTGGACTCATCCGTACGGATTCCATAGGCTCTAGTCCCACTTGCAATAATTCCACTGTAATCGCCACTCAGGCTGATTCTCTTGTAGCTTCACCGTTGGTATTTAATATCATTGGAACACTTGTGCCGGTCCCGGCTGCATTTTCTGTCAGTGATGTCCCACTGATATTGGATTCCGGGTGCGTGAACTTTATCGGTGGGCTGGAGGAGGCGAATGGATATACGGTAAATCTATATCCGAATCCTGTCTCTGGCAGGGTAAATGTTGAATCCGATTCACCGATAATTCAGTTGGCGATTCGCGATTTTTCAGGAAAGTTGCTAATGGGACGTGACTATGGAGATATCAAACCGCTGACGGTCCGCCTCGATATTTCATCCCTTGCCCCTGGCTTGTACATGGTGCATGTGTGGTCCCGCCGGGGCCATGCGGTTAAGAAGCTGTTGAAGTTCTGATCCTGCCGTTTTAGTGGCTGCGACGAACGTGAACCGGCTTTTTTAGATCAGTATTTTCAGGCTCAGCAGGGTAGTGCCGAATCCGCCCTGGATGCCCAGGATCAGTGCCACGGCCATGCTTGCCGGATGATCGGACGATTGCCGGTAATACAACCGGTAGATCAGCATGGATGAAAGCCAGGCTGGATGGCATGGTAGCCCAGGATAAGCGGCACCCGCGGGTGAAGCAGGTCGCCGGGGCGCCGAACATCACTTACAGTGAGGGCCAGAAGGAAAACGGCAACGTAGGCATGGGCAAAGAAGAGCAGGTGCCGGGAACGGGGTTTCAAATGGCGAACTTTTGAGTTAAAGGGTTCCTTTATTGTTGGCAGAAGGCTGGGAGGCTACTTTATATATAGATTTTGGTTCCGTCACACTGCGACAGTGCATACCCCCTCCACCCTTATTGAAGTACGATGGATCGATGCCGATGATCTGCCTGCCGGGGAACAGCGCTTCGAATTGGGCACGTACCCGCTGATCCTTTTCACGGACCGAAGCCGGTGTGGAATCGGTTTCGTATTGCGGCAGCAAGATCACTCCATTTGAGATTATGTAATTCAGGTAGCTTGATGAACTTACCATTTGAATGGTGTCGCCCAGTTTCAGGTTATACTTGTCCTTGCGTTCTGTAAGATAGCTGACCCGGTACCACGTTGAATCGATTACCTGGTTGTAGGTGACTGCAGATGGATGAGGGACCCTGATGACGGTGAACGGCTTTCCATCCTGGTCGTTGCTTTTTTTCAAAAGTTTAAAATTTTTCGAAAGGATGTCATGGTTCATCCTGTTAACCGGGTGAAGGTCATTTTCTTCTTCCGGTACCCATGCCAGCAGGATAACGGAGTCATTGGCGAACCTGACGAATTCATCGGTATGCCCGCCGCTGGCAAAGCCAAAGACGTTGCCCGTGATTTGCCTGAAGTTAAGCGGGTCGCTGGCAAGTCCTTCCGGGAGCCAGATGACATTTGTGATTCCGAAGTGCCGGCGGAAATCCGCTTCGATCCCGTCACGGTTCAAATGGGGGTTGCGCCGCAGCGTAACGTTTTCAACCTGAATTACCGTCCCCTTGCCGTTGGATTCGAAGCTTCCGCCTTCCATGGCGACAGCCGACGATACGGTAGCCAGGCCCAGCATGCCGGCAATGTTCCGGTCAATGCCCTCATGTGCACGTGCCCATGGGGCGACCTTGGCTGGCGGGACATTGGCATACCCGGTATACCGGAAATCAGCAACGGCCAGTTCATTCGATGGGGTCAGGCCGAATACCGGACCGGGATCCCGGAACCAGATGTCGGCAGGTGACATGTAAACCAGTTCAATGTTGCTGGTGTCTATATTAAATGAATCAAAATATGATTTCCCCCCGGGAATCAGGCTGTCATGCTCCACCACGAGGCGAACCGTGATAAAACGGGACAGGGTTTCGGCGATTAGACGCGTAAGGGAATCACCCTGTACATCACCGGCAGACTCACTCGTTTTAAAGCCAAGCCACACCGAGTTCTGTTCTTCGAACTCACCCGGAATCCGGATTGCCTGTCCGGATGCTGCCTCCTCCTGTTTTACCTGCAGGCAGCCGGGAGTAAGTGTCATCCCGGCCGTCAACAGGATCGTTAAAATAAAATGACGGCGGGGCATCTGTCAAATATAGGATGATTGGAACGGGTGTTTGCGAAGATGGTTGAACTGCTGAAATCACTGATCGAAGGGTCCGGCTTGCAACACTCAGCGTTGAAAATCATGACTATTGTCAAATTCGGAGATTGACGCACCGGTCAACAAGGAACGCCTCAAAAACATGAAAACTCTCAATATTATGGTGTTTGAAAATGGGTGTACTTAAAGCGTGCTGCACATGTGATGAGATTGCTTCGTCGTCCCGATATAAATCGGAACTCCTCGCAATGAAGAAGGAGGACCGACTGCCACTACCTGCTGCTGCTTGATTCTGAAAAGCGAAAAGGCCCTCGAAAAGAGCGCCTTTAGTCAGCAGCCTGCTGCTAAAAAAAAGTTGTCCCGCCAGGACAAGAACTGTATATCATCCCTTTTG
>JAHEKC010000141.1 GCA_024638565.1 Bacteroidota bacterium | reverse complement strand
TATTTATGGGAATTAACTGTACATCCCGGAGCATTGAAAATTTAGCGTTGAGTGTTGAGCGTTACCCGGCGAATCACACTAGATTCTTCACGGCTCTATTCGTGATTACATGAAACTCAAACCGTTCACCTGTTCGAATATGGTTCAAAAATGCCGGTAGGGGACATGTGATTCCACCTGAAATTCCGTACCTTCATTGTTGCTTTTCTGTTCTTTCACCTGGTTTCAAAATAGGAGGTACCATGACTGTCCTTCAAAAAATTGACGGGTGGGCCGAAGCGCACCACCCGAAATGGCTGGATATCCTGCGCATCGGCCTGGGAGTGGTGATCTTTATCAAGGGATTTCAGTTTGTACGGGACACCGATGCACTGCTGGCCATCATGCATAACAGCAGATTTCCATGGGTTTCACTGGCGCTGGCGCATTATGTCGCGTTCGCACACCTTTTCGGAGGGGTGCTGATTGCCATTGGCCTGCTGACGCGGATTGCATTGCTGTTCCAGCTTCCGGTATTGCTTGGTGCGGTGATCTTCGTCAATGCGCAGCGCGGGTTCTTTTCCGATAATTCGGAGCTGATGTTCTCCCTGGGTGTGCTGTTCATGTCGCTGTTCTTCCTGTTTTACGGTTCGGGACCGTGGTCGGCTGATGAATCCATAAAGAGCCTGCAAAAAGACCGGATCAGGGACGGAAGGCAGGCAAAGGAAGCCTAACGTGACAGGACCAGGAATGCTGTAGGGGCATTGCAGCAGAGCCAGGCAACTACCTTCTACCTGGAAAGCGGCATATGGCCCGCCCTGGCTTGCTCGATGGCACGCGATGCAGAGACTGTCACCATAGGAATCGACAGCGGTACGTAAATAAATCCTCAGGAAGAACCGGCTGGAATACGATCCCGGTACGTGGCGATCTTTTCCCGCATCCTGTTGAAAAAGCGGTTGCGGTCTTTTTCATTGACCGTGCTGATCATCGACGACTTGCGGATCAGGTTATCGAGAAATTTCTGTGTGTTCCCGCAGAATGTATTGTTGCGCGTCAGGATATAGTTGATGATGGCGTGATTGATGAAGACTATTCGTGAATCACCGGTAATACCCAGCAGCGTATTGTGGCCCAGCAATACCTCGTTGTAATACAGTTTATAATTCTCGGCATTGCCGGCAGGTACCCCGTCCACCAGGTATTTCTCCCCGCACTCCGCCTGTGCCTGGATATGGCTGATGAGTGTTTCCAGTTCATCGTACAGGATTTCAGCGGTAGCCTTATCGCGAAACACCCCGGATTGCAGGCCGTAGTCAACCTGTCGAAGGCTGCTGTTCAGCGTCTCCGCGCTCCAGATCTCCTTGGAAGGAATACGGATATAGGTGTCCAGGATTTTTTTGCCCGAATCATGCATCGATTCCTTTACCTCATTGGATTCAAATTTGGTATCCTGGTATTCCTCGTAACCGAGAATGGTCCGCATCCAGAAAAAGTATTTGAACGCTGAAAGATTGGGCAGCTGGAAATGATAAAACAGCGGTACATCCTTTGCTTCGTAATAAAGAAGATTATCACTCCCCGTATCGAGCTGTCCCAGCTTCACCAGCACATCCTTCAGGTAAGCTTCGTAACTGAAATTGTCCTTGTTGACAAAACTGCCGGAAAACACGGTACTGTCTTCCGAAAGGCTGAAAAGATGGTCGAGTGAAACCCTGAACTTTACGCATATGGACTGGATTTCATCGAACGTGATCAGCTTTTCACCACGGATGCGGCGGTAGGCACTGTCGTTGCTGATGTTGAGCAAATCCGAAATCTCGTCTACCAGCGACAGGTGAGCCGGCAGCTTCGATTTGATATACTGGAAATAACGCTTTTGCAGGTCGTTGGCTTCCAAAATATTCTGTTTAGGTTTTGCATAAATCGCCTACTAACTTACCTCTTTTTCTTAAAATCCGCAAAACCAAATATGCTGCATTCCTGCACTGGCGTAATTCGTCAGTAAACGATAGCTAGCCGGGCTCATTTTATGATTCCGTGCAAATGGCAGCAACTGGTGGCGGGGATCAATTTGTGGACGGCGACCTCCGCAGGTACTTTTGATCACTCAACCAAAACAATAATCAAAATGAAAAACACTACAAGGTTATTTATTGCATTGTTCGCTGCCATACTTGGATTCCAGGTGCAGGCACAAACTGTCAGTATCAGGGGAGGGCTCAGCCTGGCAAACATGCTGGACAGGGACAATATTGAAACGTACAGCTCCATGTATTCAAATAACGTGGGGTGGCACCTGGGAATGCTAGTTGATTTTCCTTTGGGAGGGATCGCATCGCTTGAAACGGGTGTGGTCCTGACCACGAAAGGCATGAAAGTGGAGGAGGAATTCTTCGGTATTGGCATCGAGGCCCGGGCCCGGATGTATTACCTGGATGTCCCGGTTTTGTTAAAGGTGACAGCACCCATATCCGGGAAGGTGGACTTCTATGCCACCGCGGGTCCGTACATGGGCTATGGCATGAGTGGAAACATCGAAGCAACGCTCAGGTTCATGGGCATGGAGGAAACAGAATCGGAGGATATCAGCTTCGGTAACGACAAAGAAAAAGATACCTTCAAACCGCTTGAATTCGGTCTGAGCTTCGGCGGCGGCCTGCAGGTAAACGCATTTGTCATAGGCATGTCATACGACCTAGGCCTGACCAATATTTCTGTATACCAGAAACAAGGGACCACCGTCAAGAACAGGATATTGAAGTTCTCGGTAGGTTACAGGTTTAGTGGTAACGGCTAATAGGTTAATGGGGTGTCGGCTGGTGCAGTTATGGTGCTTAAGGCCAAGTTCATTAATTTCGCGCGCCTACTTGCAACCGATGAAAAATATCGCCCTTGCCGACACCCACATTTCCCTTGGCGCCAAAATGGTGGAATTCGCCGGCTACCTTATGCCCATCCAGTATGAGGGCATCCGTGAAGAGCATCATGCAGTCCGCAACAGCGTTGGGGTCTTCGACGTATCCCATATGGGGGAGTTTATCCTAAAGGGTGATGACGCGCTGGACCTGGTGCAGCGTACCTGCAGCAACGATGCCGCCAGGCTGACCGACGGCAGGGCCCAGTATTCCTGTATGCCCAATGAAACGGGTGGCATCATCGACGACCTGATCGTGTACCGCATCGACGAAAAAACCTATATGCTGGTGGTGAATGCGTCCAACATTAAAAAGGACTGGGACTGGCTGCAGAAACATAACACGAAGAACGTGGAGATGCACGATATCTCCGCCAAGACCACGCTGCTGGCTGTACAGGGTCCGGCGGCCACCGGCGTGTTGCAAAAGCTCACCGACATCGACCTGGGCAGCATTAAATACTACCATTTCGCCAAGCGGGCGTTTGCCGGCTGTGACAACGTACTTATCTCGAATACCGGCTATACCGGATCGGGCGGCTTTGAACTTTATTTCGAAAAGGGCGATTCACAGAAGATATGGGATGCCGTGATGGCAGCGGGCAGGGAGGCGGGCATCCGCCCGTGCGGCCTCGGGGCCCGCGATACGCTGCGCCTCGAGATGGGATTCTGCCTTTACGGCAACGACATCGACGAGACCACCTCACCGCTGGAGGCCGGCCTGGGGTGGATCACGAAATTCACCAAGGCATTCACCAATGCAACAGCACTGAAAGCCCAGAAGGAACAGGGAGTCAGGCGAAAGCTGGCGGGATTCATCATGGTGGACAAGGGTATCCCGCGCCAGGGTTACCCCATCACCGACGGTGCCGGGGCGGAGATAGGGCGCGTCACTTCCGGAACCCAGTCGCCCTCCCTGGGCATCGCCATCGGGATGGGATATGTACCCCCGGAAAAGGCTGCTCCAGGGTCGGATATTCACATCTCAATAAGGGATAAGCAGCTGAAGGCCAGTATAGTTAAGACTCCTTTTGACAAGCCCCCCGGGGAATAGAAAAAACGGAGTATCTTTCCTTTTTCAAACCTGAACTTAACCTTCCGTTAATGGTAAACACATACCGCAGAAACGGCCAGGAAAGGCATAAACCGGTCATCGACGTATGCCTGTCGCCGGCCATGTTTCATTTGTATGACCCCAGGGACACCATCGTCGTGGTAATTGACGTCCTGCGGGCTACCTCATCCATCTGCATTGCTTTCGAACACGGGGTGAACAGCATCATCCCCGTCGGCACGGTGGAGGAGGCCATGGAGCTGAAGCGCAAGGGCTTCCTGGCGGGTGCGGAGCGGAGCGGCTCCATGGTGGAAGGGTTCGACTTCGGGAACTCCCCGTTCAGCTACATGGACCCCATGATCCGGGGTCGGGATGTGGCGCTGACCACCACCAACGGCACTTTTGCAATCAATACGGCACGCGTGGCAGCCCACAAGGTCGTCATCGGCTCCTTCCTGAACTA
>JAHEKC010000061.1 GCA_024638565.1 Bacteroidota bacterium | reverse complement strand
CAGGTCGCCGCTTCCATCCACCATGCCCACCCCGTGGTATCGCCCGCCGGGTGCATTGGCGGCATCCGGTACGCCCTGCGTGCCGTAAACGCCACGCGCATTCCGTGTACTGGACCCGCTGTACCAGGTCCAGGTGTCTGCTGATACATCGTATTCCCACAGGTCATTCAGAAAACCGATTCCGCCCGAACCGTCGTACCCGTACCCGCCGAAGATCCACAGGTCGCCCTCGTCGTCCATCCAGTTGACCGCCACTTCACGTGCACCGGGGTTGTTGGCGGCGCCCGGTACGCCCTGCGTACCGTAGATGCCTGCCCCGTTTCGCAGGCTGGAACCTTTCACCCACATCCATTCCGCTGTTCCCGGATCATACTTCCACAGGTCGCTGAGCCGGCCGGAGCCGCCGGTGGAGGCATAGCCTTCGCCCCCGAAAAGCCACAGGTAGCCCGTGGCATCTTTCCAGGTGGTGGCGCCCCAGCGTGAGCCGGGCATATTTGCCGGGTTAAAAACACCCTGCGTTCCGTAGGTGCCGTTTTGATTGATTGTATTGGCGCCGCCTACCCAGGCGAATTGCGCGTAAATGACACCCGGCAGCAGGATAGCCGCGCAGGCAGCAAGTGTCCGTTTCAGAATCATTGTTCGCATGCGTTAACCGGTTAATGCATACGGCCAATGGGCTTATTTGATGCCCCCATTCGGGAAAGGACTTACAAGGAAACCGGGAAGCAAGTAGCGGGTCTTCGAACGCAACAAATGCCGTCCGGGCGGTCAAACGGCGGCGGGAGCTTTAAAAAAATGAATTACGGGATGTTTCGGCCGGCATCAAGGACAACTGGCAACGGTTCCGCGCGACACGGTGCGGCCTGTCCACGGGCAAAAAGGTAAAAAACCCTGAAATCTTACAACACTTCGGGAGTGCCGGTCACCCGGCCATTTCCGCGTAGTTCTTGTAGAAGTGCGGAATGGTTCGTATACCCTGCAGGAAATTGAATACACCAAAAGACTCGTTTGGTGAGTGGATGCCGTCAGAATCCAGTCCGAATCCCATCAGCACGGATTTAAGGCCCAGCTCCTTCTCGAACATGGCCACAATGGGAATGCTGCCCCCGCCGCGCGTGGGGATGGGCTTCTTGCCAAAAGTTGTTTCCATGGCTTTTTCGGCGGCCTGGAAGGCCACCCCTTCGGTGGGCGTGACCACCGGCTCGCCGCCATGGTGCCGGGTGATTTTCATCTTCATGGTCTTTGGCACGATGCTTTCGAAATAATCGACAAACAGCCTGGTGATCTTTTCGCTGTTCTGGTTCGGCACCAGCCGCATGGAAATCTTCGCCGAGGCCTTGGAGGGAAGCACGGTCTTGGCCCCTTCCCCGGTATAGCCGCCCCAGATGCCGTTAAGCTCGAACGTGGGCCGGATCCCGATGCGTTCGATAGTGGTGTATCCCTTTTCGCCGTGCACATCGTCGATGGCGAGCTCCTTCTTGAATGTATCAAGGCTGAACGGCGCCTTGTTGAGCTTTTCCCGTTCTTCCCCGGTAAGTACCGTTACATCATCATAGAAGCCGGGTATGGTCACATGGTTGTCCGCATCCTTCGCTGACGCGATCATCCTGCACAGGATCTCGATGGGATTGGCCACGGCACCACCGTACACACCCGAATGCAGATCCCGGTTGGGGCCTGTCAGTTCCACTTCCACGTAGCTCAGGCCCCGCAGGCCCGATTCAATGGAAGGCGTGTCGTTGCCTATCATAGCGGTATCGGAAATAAGAATGACATCGGCCTTGAGCCGGTCCTTGTTTTCACGTGTCCACTTGGCGAGGTTGTCAGAGCCTACCTCCTCTTCCCCTTCAATGAGGAATTTGATATTGCAAGGCAATGCGTCATTCCGGATCATGGTCTCGAGAGCCTTTACATGCATGAATACCTGGCCTTTATCGTCACAGGCCCCGCGCGCATATATCTTTTCGTCCTTGATGACCGGTTCGAAAGGAGGCGAGGTCCACAGGTCTACCGGGTCCGGCGGCTGCACATCATAATGACCGTACACCAGCACGGTGCGCATCTTCGGATCGATCATCTTCTCCCCGTAAACGATCGGGTGACCGCTGGTGGCGCATATTTCCGCGCTGTCCGCGCCCGCTTTCAGCAGGCTGTCCTTTACATATTCCGCCGCCCGTTTGACATCATTCTTGTGATTGGAGTCCGCACTGACGGAAGGGATACGAAGCAGCTCCATGAGTTCCTCGAGAAACCTGTCCTTGTTGCTTTCGATATACTTGTTTACGTGGTCCATAGGATGAAATTATCTGGTTAAGGGTTATAAATACATTCAATACAATATCATGATCAGGCACTGCCCACGGCTGCCTGCCGGTTGATCTTCCTGACCAGTCCCTGCAGCACCTTGCCCGGTCCCGCCTCGGTGAACGAGCCGGCGCCATCGGCAACCATGTGCTCCACGGATTGAGTCCAGCGGACCGGTGCGGTAAGCTGTGCAACGAGATGCTGGCGGATTATATCCGGATCAATGGACGGCCTTGCATCTACGTTCTGGTACACCGGGCAAACGGGTTTGCTGAATTCCGCATTCCCGATTGCCACGGCAAGCCTTTCGCGTGCGGGCTCCATGAGCGGGGAATGGAATGCCCCTCCCACAGGCAGCTTGACGGTCCTGCGAGCTCCGGCCCCGGTGAGTTTACCGCAGGCCGTATCGATTCCAGTCACGGTACCGGAGATGACCACCTGGCCTGGACAGTTGTAATTGGCCGGAACAACGACATCATCTATCGCGGCACATATTTCCTCCACCTGTGCATCCTCCATCCCCAGGATGGCTGCCATGGTACCGGGATTCACTTCGCAGGCATGCTGCATGGCTTCTGCCCTTTCCTTAACCAGGCGTAGCCCGTCACCGAAAGACAATGCACCGTTGGCGACAAGTGCGGAAAATTCCCCGAGTGAATGGCCGGCGACCATTTCCGGGCTGAAATGATCTCCCAGTGCCTTTACCGCGGCTACCGAATGGATGAATATGGCCGGCTGGGTCACATTGGTCCGGACCAGGTCCTGCTCACTCCCGTTGAACATGAGATCGGATATCCTGAAGCCGATGATCTCATCGGCCTCGTCAAACAGCTTCCTGGCTGTGGGCTCCTGCTCATAGAGTTCCTTTCCCATACCGGGAAATTGAGAGCCCTGCCCCGGGAATATATATGCGCTTTTCATTTTAGGTTCTATGTTTCTGTGCTGGCCTGTCCAAGCAATATATACATCAATACCATCACCAGGGCGCCGGCAATGGCGCCAAGTGCAAGTCTTGTATTGCGGATTCTCCCATCGTAGTCGATCAGGGTAATGATATGATTGAGTGTATTCTGCAACCGGTACTTGTCCGAGGCCCCCTTGACGATATAATCGAAGGCGCCGTATTTCATCATGCTTACGGAGATGTCAATGTGTTCCTGGGCGGAAAGAATCACCGTTTTCGCACCAGGCCATTTCCGGACTGCTTCCCGGAGCACCTCCAGCCCGTCCATGGCATCCTCACGGTCGCGGTTCAGGTAAAAGTCGAGTATCAGGATATCGGGACGGGAACCGGACCCGAGTGCATCCTCTCCAGTGGCGAACCCGCTGACCACGGCACGGGGGTAATTACCCTGCAGCAGGTCGGTGAGCATCTCCCGGTAAACAGGATCATCCTCTACCACAAAGACATTCAGCTTATCGCGGGCCATCGTCTGAAATCAGGTTAGCTTATGCTTGACAAGGCTTATGAATTCTGACCTGGTACGTTCCGTTTCGAATTCCCCGGTGAAGGCTGACGTGGTGGTAACGGAGTTCTGTTTCTGTATTCCACGCATCTGCATGCAAAGATGCCGGGCCTCAATCACTACAGCCACGCCCAGCGGTTCGAGGGCATCCTGGATGCAGTCCCGTATCTGGGTGGTAAGCCGTTCCTGCACCTGGAGTCTCCGGGCAAAAGCCTCTACCACACGCGCCACCTTGCTGAGTCCCACGATATAGTGGTTGGGAATATAGGCCACATGCGCCTTCCCGAAGAAAGGCAGCATGTGATGTTCGCACAATGAATAGATCTCGATGTCCTTAACGATGACCATTTGCTTGTAGTCCTCGCGGAACCTGGCCGAATTGAGAATCTCGGCGGGATCCAGGTCGTAACCGTGGGTGAGAAACTGCATGGCCTTGGCGACACGTTCCGGCGTTTTCTTCAGGCCCTCCCGCTCAGGCTCTTCACCAAGCTCGCGCAACAGCTTGAAATAATGATCCGCCATGGCAGACACCTTTTGCGGATTATACTTGTCAATCTTGGTATACCCGTCCATTTCGTTTTCGCGAAACATTTCCTCGTCGATGCTCATGGCTGCTCTTTTCCCAGGTATTCCACTATGTTGTTTTCTGTTTCCGTAAGCCGCACCTTGTGCAACTGTCCGCCCATTTCCCGAACCGGTCCTTCAAGCTGTTCCCATATCGCTTCCGCGAGCACCTCCGCGGAAGGCATGCGCCCTTTCATGAAATCAACGTCCAGGTTCATGTTCTTGTGATCCAGCTTGTCTGTAACCCGTTCCCGGATGACGCGGCTGAGTGCCTTGAGATCCATGACCAGTCCTGTTTTGGGATCGGCATCCCCTTTGACGGTCACAAACAGGTCATAATTATGGCCATGCCAGTTCGGGTTTGAACACTTGCCAAACACTTCGAGGTTCTTTTCCTCGCTCCACTCAGGGATGTAAAGCTTGTGTGCGGCGTTAAACCGCTCACGGCGTGTGATATATACCATACCAGGTCCTTGAAAAAAGGATAGCAAAAGTATGAATTTATTCAGCGTCAGCGCAGCGCGTGAATGGGCTATGTTTGCCCTCGCAGCCCATGGAAATCCTGGTAGTCGCCGCCGTGCGGGATGAAATAAAGCCACTGCTTGATGATGAAGCGCTAAGGGACTCATTCTCCTATTTGCTGACCGGCCCCGGAATCCCGGCCCTCACCTACGGGCTCACCCGTAGGCTGGCAGCCGGCAAGCCCGGCCTGATTATCAATGCCGGTACCTGCGGTTCGTTCAGGGATGAATTGCCCCCGGGCACGGTGGTACGTGTAACCCGCGATTGTTTCGCCGACCTGGGGGCCGAAGACGTCAGGGGATTCATTCCGGTTTACGACCTCCTGCCGGGCGCCAAACCGGCATACCTGCCCCATGAAACCCCTCGCGGGACACTTCCGCCATCTTCCACGCTGGTAGGCCTGCCGGCAGTTTCCGCCATCACGGTGAACAAGGTTCATGGAAAGGCAGGCAGCATCCGGCGAATCGTTGCCAGGTACGATCCGGATACCGAAAGCATGGAAGGCGCTTCGGTTTTTTACATCGCGCGCATGGAATCCGTTCCGGTCATCCAGCTCAGGTCTGTTTCAAACCGTGTGGAACCCCGCAACAGGGAATCCTGGGAAATGGAAAAGGCCATCACAAACCTGAACGGAGTGCTGAAGAAGGTGATTGCGGAGTTGAGTTGATGAGTTTTTAAGTTAATGAGTTTGTGCGTGTGTACGCAGCAGCAGGCCTTACTTTAAATTTGCGAAGCGCCCATCGTGATCGGTGAACCGTAATCGGTTTCCTGGCACCAAACCATTAGGCGACGCTTTCCCCGGGCATTCGAACCATCATTGCAGTTCCTCAGTTGTTGATGGCTTAGAGGTTGAGGAGTTGAGACAGGGATTGAAATGTCCTTTCCGCTGCTAAACAGTTCAACAATTCAACATCATTAAACTGCGAATCGCGGGCCGCTGACATTTAACTAATCAAACCGCAACACCTTCACGGGCCTGATCCGCGACAATACCGAAACAGGAAGCAGCATCATGGCCATGCATACTGTAATGGTCCCTGCGTTCAGCAGGAGCAACTGCCATCCATCAAATGCCAAGGGAACACTGGAAACATAATAGGATTCAGGTGGAAGCGTAAACCACCCGGTATAAAGTTGCAGTGCGCCAAGGGAGAATGCCAGCAGGTTCCCCGCCGCCACTCCCGCGCCAATCACGTATACCGACACATATAGAAACACCCGGCGCACCATGCCGTCCGTCGCGCCCATCGACTTCAGCACGCCTACCAGGCGTGTATTGTCGAGGATGATGATGAGCAGCGTGGCGATCATGTTCATCCCTGCTACCGCCAGCATCAGCACAATGATGATCACGACGTTGATGTCAATGAGCTCCAGCCAGTTGAAAATCTGGGGATAAAGTTCACGCACGGTTTCCGTTTTCATGCTGTAACCCGCCTGGCTGTAAATACGCCGGCCTGCCGTTTCCAGCTCGCCGAAGTCGTGCAGGGTGATCTCCACCCCGCCGGCCTGGCCGGGTTCCCAGCCATTGAGCTTGTGCAGGATTTTAAAATCGCAGAACACGAATGTGCGGTCGAACTCCTCCAGTCCTGTTTCATAGATACCGGAAATCCGGAACTTGCGTACCCGCATCGGGTTGGAGATAAAATATACGACCAGGTCGTCACCGGGACTGAGCCCGAGCAATGCCGCCACGGCCGAACTGATGATCACGCCGGAGCCGAGCGTGGAGTCCCGCCCCCCGGGGATGGACCCTGCGACGAGTTTGTTATCGAAATAGCGCCAGTTGAAGCCGGTGCCGATGCCCTTCAGCACGACACCCTGAATGGCTTCCCCGGTCTTGACAATCCCTGCCTTCGTGGCGTAAATGTAAAGGTCCCGGACGGCGGGATCACCGGCAAGGCTGTCGAGAAATCCGGCTTCCAACAGCACCGGCTCTTCTTCCAGTGATGCGTTATGGTCAAATTTCGACACCCGGAGGTGGGAACTGAAGCCGGTGACCTTGTCCGTGATTTCCTGCTTGAAACCGTTCATCACCATGACGGAAATCACCATGACGGCCACGCCAAGCGATACCCCTGCCAGCGCGATCTTGACTACAGGTTGGGAGAGAATGCGTTTGCGGTCAGCGCCGAAAACGATTCTCCGGGCTATGAAATGCGGTGAATTCAAAGCATTGCGGCGGTATTCAAACGCCGTGTTGTTATAGCTTTGCCACAATGTTAGCCAAATATCTCCATACCCTTGCCTGGTGCTTCCTCGCATCCGTAGCGATGGGTCAGCAAAACGGTCAGAAGCTGATCCTGCGGGAAATGCCTGCCGAGGCGAATGTGGTGACCGGTGCGGAACGGACTGCGCAATGGATGCCGCTGCTCAAAGGAAAGCGCGTGGCCGTAGTGGCTAACCAGACTTCCGTCATAGGCCGGACACACCTGGTGGATACCATGATTCGCCTGGGCCTGGAACTTCACTGCGTTTTCGCACCTGAGCATGGCTTCAGGGGACAGGCCGGTGCGGGCGAGCAGATCGAGAGCGGGGTTGACACGACCACAGGCCTGCCGGTCATTTCCCTGTACGGGAAAAAAAGAAAACCGGACGCGGCGGACCTGCATTCCGTCGATGTGGTGGTGTTCGATATCCAGGACGTGGGAGCGCGCTTCTACACCTATGGCTCCACACTCCAATACGTCATGGAAGCATGCGGGGTCGCGGGCATACCTGTAGTCGTGTTTGACCGGCCCAACCCAAACGGTTTCTACGTTGACGGGCCCTTACTGGACACGGCCTTCGCTTCTTTCGTGGGAATGAATCCCATCCCCGTGGTGCACGGCCTTACGCTGGGTGAGTATGCCGGAATGATGAACGGGGAGCGGTGGCTTGCTGACTCGCTTGTTTGTGACCTGGAAGTCATCCGCTGCGAGGGGTACAGTCATTTCTCCCATTACACCTTGCCTGTCCCGCCCTCGCCCAACCTTCCCAACATGTCATCTGTCTACCTGTATCCCAGCCTCTGCTTTTTCGAAGGCACGGCAGTCAGCGTGGCACGTGGCACCCCGTATCCATTCCAGGCCGTTGGGTATCCGGGTTTCGAAAGTGGCGACTTTGAATTCACGCCCACCGGCATCCCTGGAAAGGCGATGCATCCCAAGTACGAAGGAGAAGTTTGCAGGGGATTCGACCTGCGTGCATTCGGAACGGAATTCGTGAAAAACCACCGTAAGCTGTACCTGTTCTGGCTGCTGAACTTTTATGCTTCCAGCCCCGACAAGGAAAACTTCTTCAACGGTTTTTTCGACAAGCTGGCCGGGGGTGATACGCTGCGCCAGCAAATCATGGAAGGATGGCACGAGGAGGAGATCCGCGCGTCATGGTCCGGTTCCCTGGATGCGTATAAACGCATCCGGAAGAAATACCTTTTATACACTGACTTTGAATAGTGGAATGGCTTCAGCCTTTCCGGTTTTCGACGGCCGCCTTGACGAAGCGGACGAAAAGCGGGTGAGGGCTTTCGACGGTACTCTTGTATTCCGGGTGGAACTGCACGCCGATAAACCAGGGGTGTGATTTCAGCTCGATGATTTCGACGAGGTTTTTTTCCTGGTAAATGCCGGACGCTGCCAGGCCGGCACTTTCCATTTTTTTCAGGAACTTGTTGTTCAGTTCATACCTGTGCCGGTGACGTTCCATCACGCGCGTCTTGCCATATACGGCTGCGGTACGGGTCCCTTTGACCAGGTGACATGGGTATTCACCCAGCCGCATGGTGCCACCCTTTGACTTGATGTGCTTCTGTTCGTCCATGATGTCGATGACACCATGCTTCGTCGAGGGATTCATTTCCGTGGAGTGCGCGTCTTTCATCCCCATCACATTGCGTGCAAATTCCACCACGGCGCACTGCATCCCCAGGCAGATTCCCAGGAACGGAAGGTTGTTTTCCCGTGCGTACCGGATGGCTTCGACCTTTCCCTCTATTCCGCGGTCGCCGAAGCCGGGGGCCACCACCACGCCGTCCAGGTCGCCCAGCTGGTTTTCTACGTTATCCGCGCTGATCTTCGAGCTGTGGATCCATTTCATGTCAATACGGCATTCATTGGCCACACCGGCATGAATGAGCGCCTCATTGATGGACTTGTAAGCGTCCTTGAGTTCGATGTACTTGCCCACCAGCCCTATCCGGGCTTCGTGCACCGGATTCTTGAGCTTGCCGAGAAAACTCTTCCAGTGATCCAGCTCTGGCTCCTGTTTGGACGGGAGCTTGAGCTTGGACAGCACCACCTTGTCCAGCTGTTCCTTGAGCATGTGAATGGGCACGTCGTAAATAGTGGGCGCATCAAGGGCCTCTATGACAGCATTCACGTTCAGGTTGCAAAACAAGGCCACCTTTCTTTTCAGGTCCGACGTAATGGGCTTCTCGGACCGGCATACGACGATGTCAGGCTGGACACCCAGCTCCAGTAATGCCTTGACCGAGTGCTGGGTGGGCTTGGTCTTCAGCTCGCCGGTTGCCGACAGGTAGGGCATGAGGGTGAGGTGCACCACAGCCACGTTGGTGGAACCCATATCCCATATCATCTGCCTGACGGATTCGACAAATGGCAGCGACTCGATGTCGCCCACCGTTCCGCCGATCTCGGTGATCACCACTTCGTAGTCGCCGGTATTGCCCAGGGCCTGCACCCGGCGTTTGATCTCGTCCGTGATATGCGGGATCACCTGTACGGTCTTGCCGAGGTACTCGCCATGGCGCTCCTTGTTGATGACCGTCTGGTAGATGCTGCCCGTGGTGACGTTATTCGCCCGCGAGGTGGGGGTATTCAGAAAGCGTTCGTAATGACCAAGGTCCAGATCTGTTTCCGCCCCGTCATTGGTGACATAGCATTCCCCATGCTCGTAAGGATTCAGGGTGCCGGGGTCTACGTTGATGTAGGGATCCAGTTTCTGGATGGTGACCCGGTAGCCCCTGGCTTGCAGGAGCTTGGCAAGAGATGCGCTGATGATTCCCTTGCCGAGGGAGGAGGTAACCCCTCCTGTTACGAAAACATACTTGACTGCGGACATAGGATAAAGCCGCAGGCAAACCTACGTGATTTTTTTCAATGAATAGCCGGTTGGGGCAAATCCGGTATCCCGGTGTTATTTAAGCCCCAGTTTAGCCTTGACCAGGTCCATGATGTCGTCAGAATCCTGGGCGTAAAGCAGGACCCCTACACTGGCATCGAAGATATACGTGTAGTTTTTGTCCTTGGCCACGGACTTGATGGCTTCATCCGCTTTATTGATAATGGGAGAATAGAGCTCTTCCTTTTTCTTCTGGATGGACTCCTGTGCGGACTGCTGGAAATCCTGGATGCGGACTTCCAGGTCCGTGATTTCCTTGATTTTGGCGCTCCGGATGGGATCAGCCATCGAAGCCTCATCGCGCTTGTACTCGTTGACCTTGTTCTCGTACTCGGCATTCATCGTTTTCAGCTGGTTTTCCAGCGACATACCGAATTTCTGAAGTGACGAATCAGCCTTCTTGGTTTCCGGCATAAAGGAAAGCAGCTGGGTTGAGTTTATATGGCCGAGCTTGATCGCAGCATCCTGTGCAGCCGAATGGGTGGCGGCACCCGGGCAAAAGGCAACAACGGCCAGTAAAATGAGTATTCTTTTCATGAGTAAATTGGTGTTATAGGTTTATTGGAAGGTTCCATTTTATATTTTATCTGTCGCCGCCGTCACCGGTCTCCCGGATCTGTTTGTTCGTGCCGCCCTGTGTGCCGGTCGAAGTGCCGCTGCCGGGGCGGGATTCGCCCGAACTTTCCGTTTCAGTGGCACCGGCTTTATACCCCATTTGCAGCAGGATTTCATCGCTCTTGTCGTACTTGGCGTTCGTATACAGCATGATCAGGTCGCCTGACTTGTCAAACACCACGGCATAGCGCTGCTCCTCCGCCATCTTCTTGATGGCATTGTAAATCTTGTCCTGGATGGGCTTTACCAGCTGTTGCTTCTTCTTGAACAGGTCGCCATCATACCCGAACCGTTTTTTCTGCAGGTCCTTGGCTTCCTTTTCCTTGTTTACGATCTCCTCTTCCCGCTTCTTGCGCATTTCTTCCGTCAACAGGATCTGCTCCGCCTGGTAATCCTTGTACAGCTTGTCGATAAAGGCGTACTTGGCTTCGATCTCTTTTTGCCAGTTCACCGATATCTGGTCCAGCTGCTGCATGGCGGACTTGTATTCCGGGATGTTGTCGAGGATGTACTCCGTATTCACGTAACAGTACTTCTGCGCATGCGCACCAATGACCGTGAACAGACAGGCCATCACTGTCAGGATGTACTTTTTCATAAGCTTCAATTTTTTAAGGATTGCAAATTTAAAATTTTTAAAGATGCGGGGCACTGGCCGGCCGCATTCTTAAGATAGTAATAATTATGCCAGGGGTCCGTTGGGTCGATGAAGAATCAATTAAGTGAAGTTTTTATCAAAAGAACTGGCCCAGCGTGAACTGGAACTCAGGCGAACCGTGTTCGATATTGAGCGGTTCGTCCTGGCTGCGGTCGAACGGCCAGCCGTAATCCAGTCCGAGCATGCCGAACATAGGCAGGAAGATCCGGACCCCGAAACCAGCCGCCCGTTTAACGTTGAACGGGTTGAAATCGCGGTACCGGCCCCAGGAGTTTCCCGCTTCCAGGAACCCGAGCGCATATAATGTGGCATTCGGGTTGAGCGTAATCGGGTACCGCAGCTCGAGTGCGTATTTAGTATAGGCGATGGCACCTGCACCGGGAGACAATGCACCGTTGCCATAGCCGCGCATGCCGATGACGTCATTCCCGTATAACGTGAACGATCCCGATAACCCGTCGCCGCCCAGGTAAAAGCGTTCGAACGGCGACTGCCCGATGTCGCTGTTGTAATAGCCCAAAAATCCGTATTCCGCCTTGGCGGCCAGCATCAGCTTCCTCGCGGGTTCCAGCGGCGTGAAAAACGTGGACTTGAACTTCCACTTGTGGTACTCGATAAACTTGTACCGTTCCTGCGCATCGGTGTTGACATAGTCCTTGTCGTTGAACAGGGAATACGGCGGGGTCACCTGCAGGGACAACGAAACGTTGCTGCCGCTGCGCGGGTAAATGGGCTGGCTCACAGAATTCCGGCTGAACGTAAGGCCGAGGTTAAAGTTGTTGGCGAAACCATTGGTGAAAATAAAGCCGCCATAATTTGTAACCGTATAGTAGTTGTAGTTCGCTGTATAGTAAATGCTGAAGAAATCGTCAGGCCACTGCAGCCGCTTGCCCAGCCCCACAGTTACGCCGTCCACCGTGTATGACTGCACATCGGAAAAATTCCTCACGGAATGGAAATAGGCCAGGCTGAGCGAATTGGGCTTGCGTCCGCCGAGCCACGGTTCCGTGAATGAGACGTTATAGGACTGGTAAGCCTTCCCGTTGGTGACAAAGCGAAGGCTCAGCCGCTGGCCGTCTCCGGAGGGAAGCGGGGTCCAGTAACCCTTGCGGAACAGGTTGCGTGCAGAGAAATTATTGAAGGAGAGACCCAGCGTACCCACCACCTGTCCGGCACCCCAGCCCCCGGACAGCTCCACCTGATCGGACGGCTTTTCCTCCACCACGTATTCGATGTCCACGGTTCCCTTTACCGGGTCCGGCTTGGGGATCACATTCAGCTTTTCCGGGTCAAAGTACCCCAGCTGCGCCAGTTCCCGCTGCGTTCGGATGATGTCCGACCTGCTGAAAAGCTGACCCGGTTTGGTCCTGATCTCGCGCATGATGACCTTGTCATTCGTTTTTGTGTTGCCGATGACCGTCACCTTGTTGATGCGTGCCTGTTTACCCTCGTAAATGCGCATTTCAAAATCGATGGAATCATTTTCCACCCGCACCTCCACGGGATTCACCTGGAAGAAGAGGTAACCGTCGTCCATGTACAGGGAGGTGACATCGCGGCTTGAAGGGCTGGCGAACAGCCCTTCTTCCAGCCTTTTTGAGTTGTAGACATCACCCTTCTTGATGCCAAGCCAGGAAGTCAGTTGAGCGGCGGTGTACTTGGTATTCCCCACCCACTTGACGTCCCGGAAATAATACTGATTGCCTTCGTCGATCCGGATGTCAATGTTCACTGTTTTTGCATCGTACCGGTAAACCGTATCGAAAGTAATCACCGCATCCCGGTATCCTTTTTCATTGTACTTGTCGATCAGCCTCTTCTTATCGGTATCGAAGTTGTCCTCGATGAACTTCGAGGAGGTGAATAGCTTGTACCACTTCTTCTCCTTGGTGTCTTTTAGTGCACGCTTCAGCTTACCGGGTTTGAATGCCGTCACCCCGTCAAGGCTGACGCTGTGTATCCGTACCCGCTTCTTCCGGTCTATCCGGATCAGCAGGGTCTGGGTATTCCCGCCGGTGGTGTCATCCTGTACCTCGATGTTCACCGTGGCATCCAGGAATCCCTTGTCAACAAAATATGCGTGCACATCATACTCGGTCGATGCGAGCAGGTTGTCATTGATGATTTTCCCCGCCACCAGGTGCAGCCGTTCCCGCAGCTTGTCGGCCTCGCCCTTGCTCACCCCGTCGAAACTGAATTTAGAAAGGCGGGGACGCTCGGTCAGCGCCAGGTTCAGGAAAATAAGATCTCCCTCGATGCGGGAGAATTCAATGCGGATATCAGAAAGCAGGTTCTGTTTCCATAGTTTCTTGATGGCGTCAGCGATTTCGTCACCCGGCACCCTGATCCGCTCTCCCACGGAAAGCCCGGAAAGTGTTTTCAGCACATTTACATCCAGGTATTCGATACCGGTAACCGTGATTCCGCCGATCTCGAATTCCTTCGGGTCGGAGTAATCCAGCAACAGGCTGTCCTGCGCCACGGGTACCACCTGTGCATACAGGCCGCGCGGACAGGCCGCAAGCAAAAGCAAAGCGATCAGCACATTCCTCATCATCTCTGGGCAGGGGTTTTCGGATTTACATCGCCAAACCGCCGTTCACGTTTCTGGTATGATTCAATGGCATCGAAAAAATCTTCCCGCCTGAAATCGGGCCATAGCTTGTCCGTAAAGTACAGCTCCGTATAAGCGATCTGCCAAAGCAGGAAGTTGCTGATCCGGTATTCGCCGCTGGTGCGGATAAGCAATTCAGGATCCGGGATACCGGCCGTGGCCAGGTATTCCGAAAACATCTTTTCATCCACCCTTGCGGGATCGACGCTGCCGGCAGCTGCCGCTTCCGCGAGGCGCCGTGCGGCCCTGACTATCTCCCACCGTGCACTGTAGCTAAGCGCTAAAATGAGCGTCATGCGCGTGTTGTCAGAGGTGGACGCAATGGAATCATCCAATTGCCTGACGCAGCTTTTCGGAAGACTGTCCAGGTCTCCAATGGCCTGTAAACGGATATTGTTATCGTTTAGTGTCTTGGTTTCCTTCGAAATGGTCTGTATCAGCAGCTCCATGAGGGCATTGATCTCAATGCGCGGGCGATTCCAGTTTTCGGCGCTGAATGCATATAGCGTCAGGAACTTGATTCCCATTTCGGCAGCTGCTTCGGTCGTATCACGTACAGCGGTCACGCCGTGCTTGTGGCCGAAGGTGCGCACCTTGCCATGTTTGCGCGCCCATCGCCCGTTGCCGTCCATGATGATGGCCACGTGATGCGGCAGATTCTGAGTATCAATGGACTGGGGGATGCTCATCGGTAAAAAAAGTGGGGGCAAATGTACATAATAATAGAAGGAAGCCCTCGAATACATGCGATCAGCTACCGGGGAAAGCACACCTTTATAACATACAGCATGGACTGGCTGGTCATGCAGCGTCATTGGATGCTATCTTGCTGTTGATTAATTTAGCCATTGCAAACGCTGACCCGTATGGAAGACAATAAGGATGCCCTTGATTACCATGCACATGGACGACCAGGCAAGATCGAGGTCATCCCGACAAAGCCCACCAGCTCCCAACGGGACCTGTCGCTGGCCTATTCCCCGGGGGTAGCGGCACCCTGCCTCGAAATTGCAGACAACCCGGAAGACGTGTACAAATACACTTCCAAGGGAAACCTGGTGGCCGTCATTTCAAACGGCACCGCGGTACTCGGACTGGGCAACATCGGCCCCTCGGCTTCCAAGCCCGTCATGGAGGGCAAGGGACTCCTGTTCAAGATCCTCGCCGACATAGATGTATTCGATATTGAGATCGACCAGGAAAATGTGGAGGATTTCGTGCGGACGGTGAAAGCCATCTCTCCCACCTTCGGTGGCATCAACCTGGAGGACATCAAGGCCCCCGAATGTTTCGAGATCGAACAGCGACTTAAGGAAGAGTTGAAGATCCCCGTGATGCACGACGACCAGCATGGTACGGCTATCATTTCCGCGGCTGCGCTTATCAATGCCCTGGACGTGGCGGGTAAACAGATCGACCAGGTCAGGATCATCGTCAACGGTGCAGGGGCATCAGCTATTTCGTGTACAAAACTCTATTTGTCAGTGGGCGCACGACTGGAGAATATCATCATGCTCGATTCAAGTGGTGTTATCCACAAGGGCCGCAAAAACCTGGACCCGAGCAAAAAGATGTTCGCCACCGAACACAAGGCACGAAAGCTGAAAGAAGCCATTATCGATGCCGATGTCTTTATCGGATTGTCCAGGGGCAATGTGCTTACACCGGACATGCTCCGGAGCATGGCGCCAAACCCGGTAGTCTTTGCACTGGCGAACCCTGATCCGGAGATCTCTTACGAGCTGGCTGCCGCCACGCGTGATGATGTCGTCATCGCCACGGGACGCAGCGATTTTCCGAACCAGGTCAACAACGCCATTGGCTTCCCTTATATCTTCCGGGGCGCGCTGGATGTGCGCGCCACGCGCATCAACGAAGAGATGAAGCTTGCCGCCGTGCATGCCATCGCCAACCTGGCGCGCGAGCCGGTGCCGGAGATCGTCAACCTCGCTTACAACAAGAAGAACATCACCTTCGGGAAGGATTATATCATTCCCAAGCCGCTCGATTCGCGCCTGATCTATACCGTCGCCCCTGCCGTGGCAAAGGCCGCCATCACGTCAGGCGTGGCCCAGCAGAAAATTTCCAACTGGCCTTCCTACGAGGATGACCTCAAGAACAGGCTGGGTCTCGACGACAAGCTGATCCGTGTTATCACCAGCAAGGCCCGGCAGAACCCGCAACGCGTGGTGTTCGCGGAGGCCGACAACTACAAGATCCTCAAGGCCGCGCAGATTGTCAGGAATGAAGGCATCGCACAACCCATACTGCTCGGCAACAAGCAGAAGATCGACCAGCTTATCCGGGAGAACAACCTGGGGCTGAAAGGCATTCCCATCATCGATCCGCGTATGGAACATGAAAGCGTACGGCGCTTCGGGGATCTGTTTTTCCAGAAACGTCATCGCAAAGGCTTCAACCAGTTTGAAGCGCGCAAGATCATGCGCGAACGGAACTACTATGGCGCCATGATGGTGCAGGAAGGCATGGCGGATACGCTTATCTCGGGACTGACCCGCAACTATGCGGATACGATCCGTCCGGCGCTGCGTATCATCGGTACGCAAAAGGATGTCAAGCGCGTGGCCGGTTTGTATATTCTCATCACCAAGCGGGGACCTGTATTTTTCGCGGATACCACCATCAACGTAAACCCTACCGCCCAGGACCTGGTGGAAATTGCCCTGCTGACGGCAAAGGCCGTCCAGCAGTTTAACGTAAAGCCACGTATTGCCATGCTGTCCTTTTCAAATTTCGGCTCCTCGGACGAGCACAGTCCGGTGCATGTACGTGAGGCCGTCGCTTACCTGCATGAACACCATCCCGCGCTGGTGGTGGATGGCGAGATGCAGGGAAACCTGGCATTCAACACCCAGCTGCTAAAGGACAATTACCCGTTCAGCGAACTGGTGACCGGTGGCGCCAATACGCTCATCTTCCCCAACCTCGACGCGGGCAACATTGCCTACAAACTGCTCATGGAGCTGGGTTCAGCGGAAGCCATCGGCCCCGTGCTGGTGGGACTTGCCAAGCCGGTACACATCCTGCAGCTGGGCAGCTCCGTTCGAGAGATCGTGAATATGGTGACCATCGCCGTGGTGGACGCCCAGTCACGAAAGTCGGCGCCTCATGCCGTAATGGCGGAGGGGTAGCAATTCAGGATTCGAATTTTTTAGCCGGGGAATTCAATTTCTCAACCGCTCAATAATCAACCTTCAATCAAAAAAAATCCCGCCCGGGCTTTTTGCGTGCGAAGCATGCCCGCCAGGTCCTTCGAAATGCAAACTGATTATTGCTTACCGTTCACTGATCACTTAAAAAATCAATCAGCAACCGCTGGTACTTCCGCATGTCGGCCGTTTTTGCCCTGGCCATTTGAATAAGCATGCTGCGCTTTCGGGGTGTTTTGATTTTCATGGCCTGTGCCCACAACGCCATTTCTTCCATGGCGGGCTGCTGCCGTGTGGGCAGCCGTGAAACAGATTTCGCACCCAGCAGCCGCTGAAGGCTTTCACGGACGGCCGCTTCCCGGTTCCCTTTATAGTCGTGCCGGATCATGCGCGTTACGGCCCGGGTGATCCCGTCCAGGCCGGGCGGTATATGGCGGTCCAGATTCAGTGCCATGGGGCTTTCCGTAAACCGTACCAGGGTCCTGCGCCCTGTCCGATGACCCGGCCGTTGGGTGATCTTTCGTTTCTCCCCTGCCGCCAACTTTCTGAGCGATGCACTCATCGGGCGGAAGCCGAAACGGTAGTAAAACCAGAAAGCACCCGACTCGATACCTTCCGCGTTGTCACGGCCGAACTGGTACGGGTCTATGCGGAAATAGTTGACCCCGAATACGTGGTGATACAACCGGAGCAACTGGCACAGCAATATGCCCGACTCCCCGTTCCGGAAGGTGTCGAACACATTGATGCCGAATTCCGCCCGGCGGCCGAACACCCATCCGCCGCCATAGGCTGCCGGGAACCCGTTCTTGAACAGCGTGTACCCGACATATGATTCGAGCGGCATCTGC
>JAHEKC010000060.1:7917-18066 GCA_024638565.1 Bacteroidota bacterium | reverse complement strand
TGCAATTGATTTACCATAATACACACTCCGGCCGGGACTCCCGTGCCCGGGAATCACACGGCCAGGCCATCATATGTGCGGGATAGCGGGCGGCATAGCCGGAGCGCAGGGCAGCCGGTTTATTGAGCGGATTGCGGAGGCGACCGACTGTATGGCATCCCGGGGCCCGGATGACAGGGGGCATAAGGTTTTCGGCCGGCTCGCGCTGGGTCACCGCCGCCTTTCCGTTATCGACACCAGCGCCGCGGCATCGCAACCCATGCAGGACGCCACCGGCAGGTACGTGATCGTATTCAACGGGGAGTTCTTCAATTATCGCGAACATCGTGAATTCGTATTGTCAAAAGGGTGTACGCTTCGCACCCGGAGCGACACGGAAGTGCTGCTGAACCTTTATCTGCTTGAAGGGGAGCGCTGCCTGCAGCGTGTAAACGGTTTTTTCGCACTCGCGATTTATGATACCCGCGAGAAAACGCTGTTCCTCGCCAGGGACCGTTTCGGGGTAAAGCCGCTTTACCTTTTCGAAGATGGCGATTCCTTCTTGTTCGCCTCGGAGATGAAAGCGCTGATCCGGTTTGGCATCCCGCGTGAACCGGACCCGGCATCGCTGCATATTTACCTTCAGCTGAATTACATCCCCCCGCCCTATTCCATCTTCAGGCAGGTCCGCAAGATGATGCCGGGTACCTATATCCTTTATGACGCGGGGAAGAATAAACTGGTACGCGAGGCGTCCTTTTTCGACATCAGCCCTGAAGCACCGGAAACCGCACCGTCATCATACGCGGATGCCGGCAACAGGCTGCATGAGCTGATGGATGCCTCCGTGCGGCGACGGCTGGTCAGCGACGTTCCGCTGGGCGCCTTCCTGAGCGGCGGACTCGACTCATCGATCGTGAGCGCGCTCGCCGCCAGGCATACAGATAAGCTCAGGACCTTCTCCATTGGCTTTCCCCGGGAACCCTATTACGACGAAACCCCGTTTGCCCGCAAGGTGGCGAAGCACCTGGGAACGGACCATACCGTCTTCGACGTGGGCAACCGGGACCTGTTCGGGATCCTTTATGATGTGCTCGACTACACGGATGAGCCGTTCGCTGATTCATCCGCATTAAACGTTTACATCCTCAGCCGCCATACGCGGCGGGAGGTGACCGTGGCCCTTTCGGGCGATGGCGGGGATGAGTTGTTCGCAGGGTATCACAAGCATCGTGCGGAGTGGATCATCCGGAACAGGCAACTATTCACGGCAACCCTGCGCAACCTGTACCCGTTGCTGAAACACCTGCATGGCGGGCGCGGCGGATCAATGGCCAACAGGATCCGGCAGGCACAGCGGTTTGCCGACGGGGCACGCATGAACGCCCGGGACCGTTACTGGCGGTGGTGCGCCCTTGCAGGCGAGGCAGAGGCAGACCGGATGATGCAGACTCCCGCCGGCTCTTCCGGCGAATACATAAAACGGAAGCAGCTGCTGACATCCTGGATCGGCGACGGCACGGACCTGAATGGCACGTTGCTTAACGACGTGAAAATGATCCTGCCGGGTGATATGCTGACCAAGGTCGATCTGATGAGCATGGCCCACAGCCTGGAAGTACGCACCCCTTTCCTCGACTATGAAGTGGTGCAGCATGCCTTCCACATGCCCGCGAAGTTTAAAATTGATGCACAACACCAGAAAAAAATCCTGAAGGATGCATTCAGCCGGCTGCTCCCGGGGGAGATCCTGTCCCGCGGCAAGAAAGGATTCGAAGTGCCGCTGCTCAACTGGTTCCGCACCGACATGCGGGACCTGATAGAAAAGGACCTGCTGGGTGATGATTTTATCCGCTCACAGGGCGTGTTCAACCCGGCAGCGGTCAGGGCACTCAAGCAACGCCTGTTTTCCACCTACCCCGGTGAGATCCAGGGAAGGGTCTGGGGCATGGTGGTGTTTCAGTACTGGTGGAGAAAGTATATGCTGTAAGCCTTTGAAACATGGATCATCAAACTGCTTTAAAAACCGTTCAAGGTGCAAGATCAGGCTGCCGGTCATATTAAAACGGTTTTCGATTAACGATTAGCGATTTATGATATTTGACTTGATGGTTTCGTGAGTACACGAATACATGATAAATTATACAGCGGGGATCGATTCCTGTTTTGCTGAAAGTAGAAACACAATGAAATCCTCAACTATAAACCTTCAACCATCAACGACATACCACGTCTCTGTAAATTCGAAGATTGACACAGGCAAAACTTTCCTGCTGGCATCTGCCCTCCCGATTACCGATCACGATTCACGATATACCGTTCACTGTTTACTGATTTCTGCATACTATCTGACTGCCACTTGTTCAATCAACGAATCCATTTCACTTATTACTGATTACTTATTACTGTTCACTGTATACTGTATACTTTTCACTTAAAATGCCCAAAATCCTCCGCATCATCAACCGCCTGAACCTGGGCGGGCCCACGTACAACGCGGCGTACCTGACCAAGCACCTGGCGCCGGAGTTCGAGACGGTACTGGCCGCGGGCATGAAGCAGGATTCAGAGGAGAGCTCGGCATATATCGTGGAGCGCATGGACATCCCGGTGGAATACCTGCCCAGCATGCACCGTGCCATCCACCCGGGCAGGGACCATGAAACGTACCAGCGCATCAGGAAACTTATCCGCGACTTCCGGCCCGACATTGTCCACACGCATGCAGCGAAAGCCGGCACATTGGGACGGCTGGCGGCAATGCACAGTGGCGTGAAGGTGATCGTGCATACTTTTCACGGGCATGTATTCCACTCCTATTTCTCGCCGGTAAAGACGCGGCTGTTCCTGGGGATCGAACGCTACCTGGCCCGCAGAAGCTCGGCCATCGTAGCGATATCACGGCTGCAGAAGGAAGAGCTTTGCCACCGCTTTCACATCTGCCCGCCGGAAAAGTGCGAGGTGATCCCGCTGGGATTCGACCTTGCACGCTTTTCTGAAGACCGCGAACGGAAAGGCCTTGAATTCCGAAAATCCTTCGGGCTGAAGCCTGATGACACGGTCGTGGGCATAATAGGCAGGCTGACAGCCATCAAGAATCACCGCATGTTCCTGGATGCCTACAGGAAGGCACTTCAGGAGACGGGGCCCGGCCTGAAGGCTGTCATTGTGGGCGACGGTGAAGACCGGGTCGCACTGGAGACTTACTGCAGGGAGTCGGGACTGCGTTTTGCGGACCAGGGCAATGCTTCGCCTGAAGCGGATGTGGTGTTCACTTCCTGGATCCGCGACGTGGACCGCGCCATTGCCGGCATGGACATCGTGGCGCTGACCTCCCGCAATGAAGGCACACCGGTCAGCCTGATAGAGGCGCAGGCGGGCGGCAAACCAGTGGTGAGTACCCTTGCGGGCGGTACGGCGGACGTGGTTCAGGACGGTACCAGCGGGTTGCTATGTGCTGTCGATGACACGGAAACTTTTTCCCGGCACCTTGCCAGGCTGGCAGGCAGCACGGAAGAACGGCAACGTATGGGTGCAGCCGGCCGGGAATTCGTGATGCAGCGGTTTCATTTTACCCGCCTGGTGGAGGATATGCGCGGGCTGTACGGCAGGCTCCTGGACGGGGCTTCCTGAAGCTGGTCCGCTGTGGTGCAACGGCTCTTTATTTTATCTTAACTTTGCCCTAATCAAAGGAATGCACTTATGAATAAGATATTAGGGGTCGCCGTCCTGCTGGCCTTCTGCAGTTGCCGTACCCTGAATCCCAGTGTAATGTTCAAGACGTCAGAGGAATACCCGTTCCTTGCCGAGCAGACACTGGCAAGCAAGGAATACAAGATTGCATCCAATGACATCATCGGGCTGAGTGTATATACCAATGATGGATTCAAACTTATTGACCTTACAACCAATGCATTAGGCGGCGGAGTAGGAAGTACGCAGGGGGCCACCTTCATACAATACACCGTTGATCACAACGGTGAGGTAAAGCTTCCCATCATCGGGCAGGTGAAGCTGGAAAACCAGACCATCCAGGATGCGGAGAAATACCTCGAGCAACAGTATGCCGCCTACTATAATAAACCGTTTGTCATGCTGAAGGTCATGAACCGGAGGGTGCTGGTCTTCCCCGGCTCCGGCGGTGCGGGCAAGGTGGTGACACTGACCAATGAAAACACCACGCTGATCGAGGCGCTGGCCCTGGCCGGCGGCATCACCGAAACGGGCAAGGCCTATAAGATCAAGCTGATCCGCGGCGACCATCGCAACCCGCAAGTGCAGAAAATTGACCTTTCGACAGTGGAGGGCATGCGGCGCAGCAACCTGCAGTTGCAGGCTAACGACATTATTTACGTTGAACCCGTGCCCAGGGTGTCGCAGCAGGTGCTTGCGCAGATCACGCCCGTCATCGGCATTATCACGAGCGTATTGCTCATCTACGACATCGTGATCAACCGGCAGAAATAAACCTGGAGGCTAGATGCCAAAAAAGAAAATCACCCCTCTAAACGAGGATTTTGATTTCAAGCTTTTCGCGGTCATTGCCAAAAAGAACTTTTTATGGTTCGTCACCTTCGTATTCACCTCGCTCATCATCGCCTACCTGGTCCTGCGCTACAACCCGCCGGTATACCAGTCGAAGTCGGTGATCAAGCTGGCTGCAGACAATGAAGCCCAAAACGTCCTGAGCATAAACAAGGACGTCATCACAAGCCTTTCCACCAGCCAGCTGGCAGGGAATATCGAGATCATGCGCTCCAAGATCATCGGGGAACGCATTGTGGGCAAGCTCCCGCTTGGGGTGAGTTATTTTCAGAAGGGGCGCGTGCTGGACAACGAGCTATACAAGGTCTCCCCTTTCAAGGTCGTATTCCAGGTGAAGGACTCTGCCTCCATGGGGCAGCGGTATTACATTCGCTACAACGACGACGGCACATTCAGGATATCGCTTACCGAAGACCTGAGCAAGCCGCAGTATACGTATAACATGGACCGCTGGATCGATATGCCCATGGTCAGGTTCAAGATCCTGCTTAACCGTGAGTTCACGCCTGCCGAGTTCGTGGATAAGGTGGCGGGCAAGACATATTACTTCACCATCAACGACCTTTCCCGGTTGATGGTGCAGATTCCGGCGAGGCTAAGCATTGCCGTCCTGAACCTGGACGCAAAGACCATTGCCATCCAGTTCCGGGATCACAACCCGCTCAAGGCGGCCGATATCGTGAATACCGCAGCGGAGGAGTTCGTGGAATATGACAGTGAAAAGAGCAAGGAGGTCACCAACCGCAAGCTGGAGTTCATCGACCGTACAATCATGGCCGTTGACCGCCAGCTCAGCCAGTCCGAGGACTCGATCGAGAGCTTTCGAAAATCGAACAAGATAATGGATCCCGGCCAGGCGGTGACACAGGTGACCGGGAAGCTGTGGTCCCTGCAGGACGAGAAGCTGGACATCGGTTTCGACATTTATATTTTCGAAACACTGATCAAGGACATAACTGAAGAAAACGAGATCACCGAAATGGTGATGAACGTCGTAGGCAAGTACCAGGACGGCCAGATAACGGAAGCTGTTAACACCCTGCGAAAACTGATTTCCGAACGTGAGCTCATCCTCACTTCCGCCACACCGGAGACTCATGTGTACAAACTCAACGAACGGGAGATCACGGAGCAGCGCGACTACCTGTTCAGTATTATTGAAAACATAAAGGCACAGCTAGAACAGAAGCTCCGGTTGGTGAACGAGCAGATCGGTGTTTTCGAGAACCAGTTTAGCGGACTGCCGGGCAAACAGGCCGAGTATACGCGGCTCGTGCGCCTGAACACCATCAACGAGAAGTTCTACAACATGCTTCTCGAACGAAAGACTGAATTCGAGATTGCCGCGGCCGGATTCGTGCCCAAGAACCTCGTGCTCGAAACCGCAAGTGAATTCAGCTCACCGGTTTCTCCCAACAAGACACTGATCATGTCCATCTGGCTCATGATCGGATTCCTGGCCAGTTTTATCCTCATTGTCATCCGCTACCTCACCTACAGCGAGATCGGTTCGCTCGAGGAGGTGGAGCTGTATACCGATGCGGCATTGCTGGGTATCATTCCCAAGTATAAACGGGAAATCCCCATCTCGCAGCTGCTGGTGGACAAGAACCCGAAGTCGGTCATCGCGGAGGCCTTTCGCTCTATTCGAACCAACCTGCAGTTTATTTCCAACGCTGAAGGCAGCAAGGCCATTGCCGTCACCTCTACCATCTCGGCGGAAGGCAAGACTTTCAATGCCATCAACCTGGCCGGCGTCATCGCTTTTTCCGGAAAGAAAGTCATCATTCTTGACCTTGACATGCGGAAGCCCAAGATCCACCTGGGCTTCAACGTGGAGAATAACAAGGGCATCAGTACGCTGCTCATCGGGAAGGATCCACCCGAGTCGTGCATCATGCACAGTTCGCTCGACAACCTGGATTTCATCACGGCCGGCCCCGTACCACCCAACCCGTCGGAACTCATCATAAGCCCCAAGATGGACGAACTGATCAAGTATCTTAAGGAGCGGTATGACATCATCATCATGGATACGCCGCCAGTCGGTATCGTGAGTGACGGGATCCCCGTGATCCAGAAGGTAGACTTTCCCATCTATATCCTTCGTGCGAATTACAGCCGCAAGATGTTCATCCATAACATCAACAAGCTGCTTACGGAAAACAAGGTGCGTAACCTGGCCATTATCCTGAACGGGGTTGAAATGCAGAAGCTGAAATACGGTTACGGGTATGGTTACGGGTATGGTTACGGGTATGGTTACGGGTATGGATACGGGTATGGGTACGGGTATTACGAGGAAGATTACTCCCAGCCTACCCTCATCGAAAAGATCAAACGCCTATTCGGCATCGACCCGTTGAATAATTAGGGACGTTCAGGATTGAACAGGGTCCGCTTTCCGGAACCCGGATTGTATTGTTCACAACCGGCAGCCGCAGTGACACTGAATACGGGATGGATGAAGTTGCGAATTGAAAGAAAAACACGAACCAAAACGCACATGAAATCGATTTCACCGCCGGCCATAGTGAAATCCGTTTATTAAAATGAAGTTTACCAAGGGACCACTTGAAGGACTGGTCATCGTCGAAGCAAAGGTCTTTGACGATGACCGGGGATATTTTTTTGAGTCGTTTCATGAGGAGCGGTTTGCGGAGGCGGGGATCGACACGGGTTTCGTCCAGGACAACCAGTCCATGTCGCACCGCAACGCGCTGCGCGGGCTGCATTTCCAGAACCCGCCGTCTGCACAGGGTAAGCTGGTGCGCGTGATCCGCGGTGCGGCACTCGACATCGTGGTCGACATCCGGAAAGACTCCGCCACGTGCGGGAAGCATTTCAAGATTACGCTTGACGACCGCAACCACAAGATGTTGTGGGTGCCACCAGGGTTCGCGCATGGTTTCCTATCCCTGGAGGATCATACGGTATTTTATTACAAGTGCACGGGCTATTACAACCGCGAGGCGGAAAGCGGTATCCGGTGGGATGACCCGCAACTGGGTATCGACTGGGAAGCGGCGCACCCCATCATCTCCGAAAAAGACCGGGCCCTGGCCCCTTTCGACAGTTTCGACAACAGGTTCTGAGCATGCAGGAATTCCTTACCGCGCATTATTACAAGATCATCTACGGGGCTTTCTTCGTCTGCTCGGTCAGCTTCTCTTTTCTGATCAACAGCCTTTTCCTGCGATTTTTTCATACGCTGGGTATTCGCAACAAGGACGATGGCACCATCATCCGCTGGGGCGCCCAGTCGAAACCCGCCATCGGCGGCCTGTCATTCTATATTATATTCCTGATCTCGGTAGCTTCCTACTCCTTTTTCTTCAGCCCCAACCAGGTTTTCTACAACGTGAAGTTCGTGGGCGTACTCCTTTCGATGGCCATAGGGTTCATCATAGGACTTTACGATGACGCCTATGACACCAAGCCATTCCTGAAGTTCGTGGCCCAGCTGTTGTGCGGGCTGGTGATGATCGTCTCCGGGATCTACATTGACCTGTTCGCCGACACGTACCTCAATTACGTCTTTACCATCTTCTGGGTGGTGGGCATCATGAATTCCATCAACATGCTGGACAACATGGATGCCATCACGTCCATCGTGGCTATCAACATTGTCCTGGGCTCCATCCTCGTCATAGGCATGCACCGCGACTTCGATAACCTTCACCTGATCGTGCTGGTAGGGGTGCTGTCGTCACTCATCGCATTCCTGTATTATAACTGGCATCCCTCGCGGATGTTCATGGGCGACACGGGCAGCCAGTTCCTGGGTGTCTTCCTGGCAGCCATGGGAATCATGTATTTCTGGAACGACCCGTACAGTGTCTCCCAGACTGCCCAGGCCAAGCAGGTGGTCACCGCCCTGCTGGCCTTCAGCCTTCCCATCATCGACACCACGGTGGTGGTCACCAACCGTTTGCTCAAGGGACGTTCGCCGTTTGTGGGCGGGAAGGATCACACCACGCACAGCCTGGCGCACCTGGGTTTCAGCGATCGCATGGTCGCCTCCACCTTCGCCATCCTTTCCTTCCTCTCGCTGTCCCTCATCTACGTCATGCACCGTTACATACATGAGTGGACACACTTCTACACTTTCCTGTTTTCCTCCTACTTCTTCCTGCTGCTCGTTTTCTTTTTCTATACCACACGGCATAAGACGCATAAGGAAGCGTCGAATTAATTTTGACAACATTGGAATTACTCTGCCATGCTGCTTTTCAATGTGGCTACAGGACGCAAATGGCAGATAGGGTGGACGTGAATCGGTTGCGGCCCCCGTTATGGCAATCGTAAGTCGGTAACCGGCCTGGTGTTGCCAATAATTTGGATTGTCGCCTGTGAAAATTACCGTGCCGACATACAAATAACATCTTACGAAACGATCGACGCCTGCCCGATGCAAGCGATTCGCCGTTCGGGCAGAATACCTTTCCACGACTGACGTGAAACCAGGAGGAATACACCCCCTCCCGCTGGATTGAATAAACAACAAGTACATTTGCACCAATGAAATTCCAGATCGTTTCGGATTACGAGCCCACGGGCGACCAGCCGGAGGCAATACGCCAGCTGACCGAAGGGCTGGAACGCGGTGACCGGGCACAGACCCTGCTGGGGGTGACCGGCTCCGGGAAGACCTTCACGGTAGCGAATGTCGTTAAGGAAACACAGCGGCCCACCCTGGTGCTAAGCCATAACAAGACCCTGGCTGCCCAGCTGTACGGCGAGTTCCGCCAGTTCTTCCCGGAAAACGCGGTGGAATACTTCGTTTCCTATTACGATTATTACCAGCCGGAAGCCTACATCCCCACCACGAATACCTATATCGAAAAAGATCTCAGCATCAACGAAGAGATCGAAAAGCTGCGCCTCAGCACCACCAGCGCACTGCTGTCTGGCCGCAAGGACGTCATCGTGGTGTCGTCCGTGTCATGTATATACGGGCTGGGCAATCCCGCCGACTTCCTCAACGGCATGATCCGCATCGAAACGGGCTCGCGCCAGTCCATGCACAAGTTCCTTAACGACCTGGTATCCGCGCTCTATGCCCGCACCGGCGCCGAGTTTAAACGCGGTACGTTCCGCGTCTCGGGGGACACGGTGGATATTTTTCCGGCTTATGCCGATATCGCCTACCGGGTGATCTTCTTCGGTGATGAAATCGAAAGTATCGAATCCATCGACCCGGAGACGGGGAAGAAAACCGGCGCGCATGAGCACCTGGCCGTGTTCCCCGCTAACATTTTCATCACCAACCCCGATCGCCAGCTGAAGGCCATCTGGCAGATCCAGGAGGACATGGTGAAGCAGGTGGACTATTTCAAATCCGTCAACCGCATGCTGGAGGCCAAGCGGCTGGAAGACCGGGTGACCTACGACCTCGAGATGGTGCGTGAACTCGGGTACTGTTCGGGGATTGAGAATTACTCCCGCTATTTCGACGGCCGCAAGACCGGGGCCAGGCCATTCTGCCTGCTGGACTACTTCCCGGACGATTTCATGCTGGTCATCGACGAAAGCCATGTCACCATACCCCAGATCCGGGCCATGTACGGCGGCGACCGGTCCCGCAAGACCAACCTGGTGGAGTACGGATTCCGGCTTCCCTCC
>JAHEKC010000060.1:0-7907 GCA_024638565.1 Bacteroidota bacterium | reverse complement strand
TAACCGGCCACTCACTTTTGACGAGTTCGAGAAGATGTACCACCAGGTAATATATGCGAGCGCCACGCCGGCGGAGTACGAGCTGCAGCAAAGTGAAGGGGTGCTGGTGGAGCAGATCATCAGGCCCACCGGCCTGCCCGACCCGGTGATAGAGGTACGGCCGGCAGTCAACCAGGTGGATGACCTGCTCGAGGAGATAGACCGCACCATCAAGCTGAAGGAACGGGTGCTGGCCACGACCCTTACCAAAAGGATGGCGGAAGAGCTTTCGAAATACCTGGCTAAGCTCAACATCAGGTCCAAGTATATCCACTCCGACATCGACACCATCGAAAGGGTGGAGCTGCTGCGCGACCTGCGGCTGGGCAAGTTCGATGTGCTGGTGGGCATCAACCTGCTCCGGGAAGGCCTGGACCTTCCCGAGGTATCACTGGTGGCCATTCTGGATGCCGACAAGGAGGGATTCCTGCGTTCCAGCCGGTCGCTCACCCAGACGGCGGGACGCGCGGCGCGCCATCTCAACGGCAGGGTGATCATGTACGCGGACAAGGTTACCGATTCGATGCAGCAAACCATCGACGAGACACGCCGCCGGCGGGAAAAGCAGGTTGCATGGAACAAGGAACACGGCATCACGCCGCAGCCGTTGGTCAAGACGAAGGAACAGATCCTGGAGCAAACGGCAGTTGCGGGTACACGCATGCAGGCCTCCGGGAATAAGGCTTACGTGGAGCCCGAGCAGCCGGCCATGGCGGCAGATCCCGTGGTGGGGTATATGAACAAACAGCAATTGCAGAAGCTGGTGGCGGAGACCCGCCGGAAGATGGAAACAGCGGCCAGGGAGCTGGATTTTATCGAGGCCGCCAGGCTGCGGGATGAGATGAAGCAGCTGGAGGGGCTGGTGAAACGGAAGTAGTCCCTTTTAAATTATGTTTATAAAGCTCCACTTCGGATCCCGGAAGCATGTAGCAGTTGCAGTCGGCATGATGTCCATCGACGAAAATTGACTGCCACTGCCACTTATTATAAATGACTGCTTCCCTCCTCATTTCCGCCCTCATTGGCTACGTGCTGAGTACCGTGGCAGGGTTGATCCTGCTGGTGACCGGCAAAGGGATGCCGCGACGGGCGGTGACGTGGGGAGTGTTGATCCATGCCGGCCTGGCAGTCATGTTTCTCGCGGGCCTCGCGGGACTTCTGCCCGGTGACTGGATTCATGTATGCTTCCTGGTCTTCTGCTGCACGGGGATGATCCTTTCCGGGCTTGCCATGCGGGGCCGTATCCGCGGGGTGCTGCGCGTCTATTTCATCCTTTACGCCTGCAGCCTGGTGCTTTTCGTTGCATCGCCTTCCACCCTGGTCCGGTATATCACCTGGCATCCTGTTCCGGCAGGGGCTGATCGCCTTCGTGTGACCGGCAACATTTACCTCGAAAGGCAGAAGGCCCTGCTGCCTGCCACGGGCCCGCAGCGCTTCAAGCTGGTCCAGGAGTTCGGCATTTTTCACAAGACGCTGGAGCGCGACCTGGAATTCGATTTCCATATCAGTTCGCTCCGCCTGCTGGAGTACCGGCGTGACACGCTGATCCGGCTGCGTGCGTATGGCATACAAGCAGGTGTTCCCGACAGCGCCGACGTGTCATCTGACCTGGTGCCTGATGCCGTTGAGAAGGTCAGGATCGAGAAAAGGTAAAGGGATGGAATCGTGTCCCGGTGCCAACGGGCCGCTATCAAAAGGTGCTCAGGACAGCAGGTAGCTTCAGAAAATTCAGCGTTACCGGCGCGTGTTACTTCACCCGCTCCACATACGACATCTTGCGTGTGTCGATCTTGATGCGGTCACCCTGGTTGATGAAGAGGGGTACTTGCACTTCCGCACCGGTCTCCACGGTGGCGGGCTTCATGGCATTGGTGGCTGTATCACCTTTGACACCCGGTTCGCAATAGGTGATCTCGAGTTCGATAAATGTGGGCGACTCGGCGATGAGTGGCTGATCACCCTCGAAGGCTATCTTCACCTCCATGCCTTCCTTCAGGAATCCGGCGCTGTCGCCGAACATCGCGGAAGGAATGTGCACCTGTTCATAGTTGTCGGGGTCCATGCATACAAAGTGTTCCCCGTCCTGGAAGATAAACTGCATGGTCTTGTACTCCACGCGGGCCACCTCCACATTCTCACCGGCACGGAACCGGTACTCCGACTGCTTGCCCGTTCGCAGGTTGCGCATTTTGGCCTGGAAAAAGGCACGCAGGTTTCCGGGCGTGCGATGCTGGTATTCCATTATCTGGCACAACTCACCGTTGAACCGGATAATCGAACCTACATGAATATCACCAGTGTTTGCCATATGTTTACAAAGAGTGGAAAAAGCCGGATGCCCGGGTGAAAAGGGGGATTACGAATCCGCAACCGTCACCTCGAAAGGCACGGACACCTTCACCTCGCGGTGCAGGGTGATCTCGGCCTCGTAGGAACCGGCTTTCTTGATATGGGGGTCCTTCAGCGAGATCTGTTTTTTATCTATCACATGTCCCACCTTTTTCAAAGCATCAGCTATATGCTGGGTGGTCACGGATCCGAACAGCGTACCGCCTTCAGCGGCCTTCATGGATATCGTAAGCGTCACCGCCTCGATCGTCGTGCCTATCTGCGCAGCTTCTTCCTTCTGCTTCTTCATCTTGTGGGCACGCTGCTTCAGGTTTTCGGCATGCATCTTCTTCATGCCCTCATTGGCCAGCACCGCCAGCCCGCGTGGGATGAGATAGTTCATGCCATACCCGTTTTTCACCCTGACCAGGTCATTGGCGAAGCCCAGGTTCCGAACATCTTCTTTAAGTATGACTTCCATGATTGTTTAGAAGTTGAAGTATAAAATATTAACCGGCCCGACTTACTTAAGCAAATCCGTCACGTAGGGCATCAGGGCCAGGTGTCGGGCCCGCTTGATGGCGGTACCCACCTTGCGCTGGTATTTGAGGGAGGTGCCGGTGATACGACGCGGCAGGATCTTGCCCTGCTCGTTCACGAACTTGACAAGGAAGTTGGGGTCCTTGTAGTCGATATACTTGATCCCCAGCTTGCGGAAACGGCAGTACTTCTTCTTTGCCGTATCCACCGCAGGCGGGTTGAGGTACCGTACTTCCTGGTTGGACGTTCCGCCACGGTGCTGCGGCGGGGCGGTACGTGTGGCCGTGGGCGTGGGGGTGGCCGCTCCCGCAGCGGGTGCAGCCGGTGTTGCGCTTTTTTCTTCTGTGCTCATAGTCAGTTTGCGGTGGCCGCCTCTTCCTGTTTCTTGAGTTCAGCCATTTTTCTCCTCTTCTCGTTGTAAGCAATTGCATGCTTATCAAGGGCAACGGTAAGAAACCGCAACACACGCTCATCACGCTTGTACTCCAGTTCGAGCTTGGCGATCGTATCCGGATCTGCCTTGAATTCGACCAGGTAATAAAAGCCCGTATTCTTTTTCTGAATCGAGTATGCCAATTTCTTCAACCCCCAATTGTTTTCGAAAACAATCTCGGAACCGTTGTCGGTGAGGATCTTTTTGAATTTCTGAACGGCTTCCTTCAGCTGATCCTGTGACAAGACAGGCGTCAGGATGAAGACCGTTTCGTATTGGTTTACCATTTTAATTAATTGATAATAAATGCCTTCTGGAAAGGGAGGGCAAATTTAGCAAAAGAAACCCAGATGGGGAAGAGGTGAATCGGGAAAGTTCTGAAAGCTAAAAAATAGTGCTAAACTGCTGATTACAAGGGATCAACGTATGTCGCGCTTCGGTTGCGTCACTCGTTACGGCAACCGTGTGTCGGTTACCGGCTCGCATTTGCCTAATAATTGAAGTATGGCAATTAGCGGTCAAATGTGCCGCATGCCGAACTACGACCTACGAAACGAGGGCCGTAACCGTACCACTATTCACGCATTCAACCCTGGTCCTTCATCCTGACCATGGTAAGAATCGTGGCTATCGCCACCGTATCCCCCGTTTCGCCTTCCACACCATACTTATCCCGGATCTCCTGCGGGCTGTCGTCATACACATCAACGACCCATTTGACGATGCCCTTCGCAATATCGTCATCAGATCGTTTTTCCTGGGCTGCCTTTTCCTTGCAGGTGAAGCGCACGCCGATGGTCATGCCGGGATAGACGGGCTTGGTAAAGCGGCATTCGTCAATGCCGTAGTTCAGCAATACGGGGCCCTTGGGCGGATCCACGAACAGCCCGGCGGCCCTTGACAGGATGAAATAGCCGTGTGCAACAGTGCGGGTAAAAATGGTGCCGTCGAGGGAATCCGGGTCCAGGTGGGCGTAGAACTTGTCCCCGCTCAGGTTGGCGAAATCAATGACATCCTGTTCCGTCACCGTATATTTATCAGTGATCAGCGTCTCCCCGATCTCGAGGTCTTCAAAATGCTGGCGGAATGGGTGCACATCCTTATTGATGTATTCACCGCCGTACTGGTATTCGTTGGTGATGCGTGTGAGCGTGGTGGGCGATCCCTGGATGGCCAGGCGCTGCATGTAGTGCATGACGCCGCGTTTGCCTCCCATCTCCTCACCGCCGCCTGCCCGCCCGGGACCGCCATGTACGAGGTTGGGCAGCGGCGAGCCGTGGCCGGTGCTCTCTTTCGCGCAATGGCGGTTCAGCACCAGGATGCGCCCATGCATGGGTCCTGCGCCCAGCACGTAGTCTTTGGCGGCCGTATCATCAGCCGTGACGATGGAGCTTACGAGCGAGCCTTTGCCCATCCTGCTCAGCTCGACGGCTTCGTTCATATCCTTGTACGGCATCAGGGTGCTCACCGGGCCGAAGGCTTCCAGTTCGTGGCAGTCCGTGTTGCGGAAAGGGTTCTCATTCAGGAACAGGACCGGCGGCAAGAAGGCGCCGCGGGTCCTGTCGGCACCCACCACGTCGAAATTGTCGGGATCGCCGTAGACGATCTTCTGCGTTTTTTTGAGCTGGTTCACCCTTTCGAGCACCTCCTCCACCTGTGCCTTTCCCGCGAGGGCACCCATGCGCACCCCTTCCTTGCCGGGGTCGCCTATGATGGTTTTGGCCAGGCGTTTGCCCAGGGCGATCTGCACATCCTCCACCAGATGTTCGGGTACGATGGCCCGGCGGACGGCCGTGCACTTCTGCCCTGCCTTGGTAGTCATCTCACGCTGCACTTCCTTTACGAACAGGTCAAATTCCGGCATATCCGTCTTCACGTCGGGGCCGAGCACACAGCAGTTGAGCGAATCGGCTTCCAGGTTGAACGGCACGGCCTCGTCGGTCAGCCGCGGGTGCGCTTTAAGCTTGCGTCCCGTCGATGCCGACCCGGTAAAGGTTACCACGTCCTGGTTCTGCACATGGTCCAAAATGCCGTTGGCGCTGCCGCAGATGAGCTGCAGGGCCCCTTCGGGCAGGATCTTCGAGTCGATGATCTGCTTAACGACCGCCTCGGTGAGAAACGACGTGATGGTAGCGGGCTTCACGATAGCCGGCACACCTGCCATCCAGTTCACGGCCACTTTTTCGAGCATGCCCCATACGGGGAAGTTGAAGGCATTGATGTGCAGGGCCACTCCTTCACGCGGCACACACAGGTGGTGTCCCATGAAAGTGCCCCCTTTGGACAGCCGTACAGGGTCTCCTTCCAGGCAGAACGGCTCATCGGGAAACTGCCGCCGGAGGCTGGCATTGGCGAACAGGTTACCGATACCCCCTTCGATGTCGACCCACGAATCGGTGCGTGTGGCGCCGGTGGCCCAGCTCACCTTATAGAACTGTTCCTTCTTTTCCAGCAGGTACAGGGCAAGCGCCTTGAGCATGCGTCCCCGTTGATGAAACGTCAATTTTCGGAGGGGCGGCCCGCCCGTTTCACGGGCGTAGCGAAACATGGCATCGAAGTCGAGGCCCTTTGAAGTAGCCTCACCCACCAGGTCGCCATTGATCGCATTATAAAGCGGCTTGGCTTCGCCTTCACCGGCGACCCATTGCCCGGCAGCATAGTTGAGAATTCTTGTGGATGTACTTTCCTGTGTGGTTTCGGTAGTCATGGTTTCAAAGTTAATGGTTTGAGGATAAAAATGTTGACGAAGTTTTGTTAGTTTTTTGCATCGGCCAATGGAATCGGTACATTTACAGTAAATCCTTATTGAGGATTATTATTGCGTCGGGATGGCTTTACCAAAGATCAATGTCAGGCCACCGGATCACCGCGGTGCCCAACAACTGGGTTTGTTTTTTTCCTATGACCTCACCCTGATTGGTATTGTCCGCAGCATTGGCTGCCGCTGGAGCGGCACTCGCAGATGCTGGTACCTACCAGACTCTTCCGACAACCACCAGAAAATCCTGGACGCGTTCATTGGCAAGGCAGAAATCAAGATGCCTGAAAAGGTGAATGAACCAAAAGCTCACGAACAGGTGTCGAAAATAAATGACGGAAGCGTTCCGCGTGAGTTTATCGAGAAACTTATTGAAAGGCGTTATTCACGCGCCACGATTCAGACTTACAGGAGCATGTTCAAGGATTTTGCCATGCACTTCAAACCAAGACTGCTCAAATCAATCACTGAAGAAGAAATAAAAGGATATTTATTATTTCTTGTCGATAAAAAGCGTGTCAGCCTCAGCGTGCAGAATCAGGCGATCAATGCGATCAAATATTATTATGAACATGTACTTGGCCTGGAAAAGAAGAAATACTGGATTGATCGGCCAAGAAAGGAAACAAGGCTGCCTAAAATTCTAAGTGAAAAAGAAATACTCAGGATGATCCGTGACGCCGGAAACCTGAAGCACCAATGTATTGTCGGCATGCTGTATTCTGCCGGATTACGAAGAGGTGAACTAATTGGACTGCGTCGTGGTGACATTAACATTGACCGGCGGCAGGTATTTGTGCGTGGCGGAAAAGGCAAAAAGGATCGCGCAACTGTCTTATCGGATTACATGGCGTCAGCCCTAAAGGACTATGTGCTTAAGTATAAACCTAAATACTGGCTATTTGAGGGGCTGGAGAAAAAGCAATATTCAGCCACCAGTGTGGGAAAAGTTGTAGGCAAGGCCGGCAAATCGGCAGGCATACCCATCCGCGTAACGCCGCATATGCTCCGCCACAGCTTCGCCACCCACCTGCTTGAACATGGTACCGATACAAGGTACATCCAGGAGTTACTGGGGCATAACAGCCCCAATACCACCGCCATTTATACCAAGGTCAGCCGACAATCCCTGAACAAAATAAAAAGCCCACTTGATCAAATCCTCAACTCTATCAACCTTGATAACAACCTATTGCCAACCGACTAGCCACAAGAAGCTGATAATGACTAAACGCCACACCTCTTTAGCCAGACGTTGGGTGTAATTTGAAAAAGGCATGAACACATTCTCCATAGAGTATCCAGAGTATCACATAGCAGGACTGTTACAAAATGACTTTCCAAAAGCAGACAACTACTCAGTTAGCATACCCATGAGCAGACAGCAGAAATACTATGACTTACTTCTACACAATGCGGACAATAGAAATTGCGTAACAATCCAAGTCAAATCATCAAGGACATATGTAAAAACAGACGCAGACGACACTGACATTTCTGACTTCAATTACTACGCTTGGCTTAACAACTTTAAGACAACTAATGACTTCACTGACTATTATTTTCTGTTTATTTCATACCCCAAGTTTGACCCTGAGACCTTTAGACCTAAAACTGCTTTTAGAACCAAAATACTCGTTTTTAACAGAGCAGAAATGACTGGCATTCTATCACGAGTAAAGACAAAAAAGAAAGGTAATCCCGAGAAGTTTTTAGGCTTCGGATTTAACATTGACGACAATAGAATATTCGGGACAAGAGGGTTTCTTGACCCTCCATTACCGGAGTTCACGGACAACCTTTACGAGA
>JAHEKC010000140.1 GCA_024638565.1 Bacteroidota bacterium | reverse complement strand
ACCAGGGCATCACCGTGGCCGGCGGCCTGTACCTGATCCATATCGAAGCGCCTGGGCTGGGTGAGCGTACGCTCAAGTGGTTCGGCGTGCTCAGGCCCATTGACCTTGATACCTTCTGATACCTAATCTATAAAAGTGAAAAACATGAATCGAATCAAGCATATCATAGTTATAGCACTGGCGTGTGGCTGGGTTTTCACACCCGGGGTGGCTCAGGCCGGCAACGGTGACCGTGCGGGCCAGGCCGGCTCTTCGGAGCTGCTGATCAACCCCTGGGCCAGGAGCTCCGGCTGGGGCGGATTAGGTATCGCCAACTCCATGGGAGTGGAAGCCATGTTCCTGAACGTGGCCGGCCTTCCGTTTACAGAGAAAACGGAAGTTTCCTTTAGCCATACACAATGGCTGAAGGGATCCGAAACCAACATCAACGCCGGCGGCGTGGCACTTAAAGTTGGCGAGGCAAGCGCTATCGGCTTTGCCATCATGGCAATGGATTTCGGAGATATCCAGGAAACCACGGTCAATCAACCGGAAGGCGGACTTGGATACTATACGCCGCAATTCTTCAATATTTCCGCTTCCTACGCGAAGGCATTCTCGAACAGTATATACGGGGGAGTGACCTTTAAGATCATTTCACAGTCTATCGCAGATGTAAAGGCTTCCGGCATTGCATTTGATGCCGGGATCCAGTATGTGACCGGATGGAATGAGGAGCAGAATGACCTGAAATTTGGCATCACACTCAAGAATGTCGGCTCCCCGATGAAATTTTCAGGCGACGGCCTGTCATTCCGGGGCGATCCGCCTGAGGAAAGCAACTACCAGATGACCATTGAACAGCGTGCGGAGCGTTATGAGTTGCCTTCACTGGTTGCCATAGGAAGTTCGTACGACTGGAAGCTGGCGGAGCAGCATATGCTGACCATTGCGGCTGCCTTCATCTCCAACTCCTTTACGGAGGACCAGATTGGGCTTGGCGTACAGTATACCTTCAAGGAGCGGTTCAGCTTCCGTGGCGGGTATAAGTACGAAAAGGACATAACCAGTTCGGATGATACCATGACGGCTTCCAAAGGCCTGTCCGGCGGGGTAACCGTAGAGGTGCCGATGGGCAAGACCGGCAAAAGCCTGGGTATAGACTACTCCTACAGGACATCCGAGTTTTTTGACGGCACACATGGCTTCGGCATCCGGCTGAGCCTCTGATTTCAATAATATCACATAAGAAAGGGGACCCTGTTGCAGGGTCTTCTTTTATTTTATGGCCCCGTAAAAAGTTAATCATGGCGGATATTCACTACCTAACCGAAGAAGGGCTTAAAAAGCTCCAGGAAGAAGTCAATCATCTTAAGAATGTTGAGCGTCCCGGTATTTCAAAACAAATAGCAGAAGCACGCGAAAAGGGTGACCTATCGGAAAATGCTGAGTACGATGCGGCAAAGGATGCCCAGGGAATGCTCGAGCTTAAGATATCCAAGCTGGAAGAGACCCTGAGCAATGCGCGGGTGCTGGACGAGTCGAAAATCGATTTTTCCAAGGTGTCCATCCTTTCCACGGTAACAATCCAGAATCTGGACAATAAAAAGAAAATGGATTATACCCTGGTTGCCGAGAATGAGGCGGATATCAAAGCCGGGAAAATTTCCGTTACCTCACCCATCGGGAAAGGGCTTCTGGGAAAGAAAAAGAACGAAACAGCCGAGATTGAAGTTCCCAACGGAAAGCTCAAACTGAAGGTACTGGCGATATCACGTTGATCATGGCCACGGTCTTTTCAAGAATCCTGAGCGGGGAAATTCCGGCGTACCGTGTCGCTGAATCGGATACGTGTTTCGCATTTCTGGATATCAACCCGGTTGCCAGGGGTCATACCCTCGTGGTGCCAAAACAGGAGACAGATTATATTTTCGACCTGGAAGATGTCCTGCTCGCTGATTTGTTCAGCCTGTGCAGGCGGACCGCCAAAGCCATCGGGGAGGTCGTACCCTGTGCGCGTGTCGGTGTTACAGTGATCGGACTGGAGGTGCCGCATGCACATGTACACCTGATCCCGATCAATGCGATTGGAGACATGGATTTCAAATCACCTAAAAAGCAATTTTCGCCTGAGGAGTTTGAAGTACTTGCACAGAAAATAAGGAATGCGGTGCCGTCAGCGTGATACACGCACCACCTTGTCAGGGTTGCTGCTGACGTAGGATTTCCAGCCGCGCGGCTTACCCGCCGGACCGGGGTTGTCCTGGAAGTAATGACAAACGGCAGCAGCAAGGCCGTCCGTGGCATCGAGGTATCTGGGCTTCTGCTCAAAACCTACAAGTTGCTGGAGCATGGACGCCACCTGTTCTTTAGAAGCGTTGCCGTTGCCCGTTACGGCCAGCTTGATTTTCTTGGGTGAATATTCAAATATGGGAATGCCGCTGTACAATGCGGCTGCCATCGCCACCCCCTGGGCCCGGCCCAGCTTGAGCATGGATTGCACGTTCTTTCCGAAAAACGGCGCTTCGACGGAAAATTCATCCGGCTTGAAAGATTCGATCAGGGTCACGGTCTTTTCAAAAATCATTTTCAGTTTCAGCGCATGGTTTTTCAGCTTGTCCAACCGGATCACCCCTGCCGCCTGAAGTGACATTTCCCCGCCGGCGATTCCCAGGATGCCATATCCCATTATATTCGTTCCGGGATCAATGCCCAGGATAATGCGGTCGAAGTCGGTATGAAGAGTTTGGGCCAATTGGCGGATTGAATTCTAAGGTCGTGACGAAATTATATTATCTTGTTTCCCAACCGGGCTCCAGCCCAATTTAGCGGATTAGCGTTTCACTGGTGTGACAAGCGGAAAAAGTTATTACGTTTTTATTCTGAAGACGGTTGTCGCCCTCGCTTCGTTGTGGTTTATCCATCGGCAGGTGGTCGTGAAGGAAGACTTCCGCGGTGCCATGGAGCAATACAGGGCCCTTTTCGGACAGGACGGCGTCTGGCTGACCCTGGCCGCACTCCTGGCACTGATGGCACTTAACTGGACTGCTGAAGCACTTAAGTGGCGTTTCCTGATCAGGCCCATCCAACGGGTATCGGCCGGCCGTGCCCTCGCGGCTATCCTTTCAGGTATTACGGTGAGTTTCTTTACACCGAACCGAATCGGTGAGTATGCCGGCCGTGTATTGCACCTTCATAGCCGCGGGCGGATTAAAGCGGTCATTGCGACGGTAGTGGGCAGCATGAACCAGCTATTGATCACGGTGCTGGCAGGTGGCATCGCCGTTGTGTTTTTCCTTCGTGGGTTGATGTTGGACGAGGTTACTGGCTTTATAGTCGTAGCCGTCCTTTTGTGCGCCGGTCTTGCATTCATTACGGTGGCTTATTTCAACATAGCAGCCGTACATCCCTGGCTGGGCCGGTTCAAGTGGCTGCAGCGGTTCGACCGGTTTATCAGAGTGCTATCGTATTACCATCGCCGTGAACTGCTCGTAGTGACTGCTTACTCGGTATTCCGGTATGTCGTCTTCACAGTTCAGTTTGCCATGCTTCTGGAATTATTCGGTGCCACGGCAGAATGGTTGCCGGTTGTCCGTCAAACGGCCCTGATGTTTTTGTTCATGTCCGTGGTCCCCACCTTTGCATTGACGGAACTGACCGTCCGCGGTTCCGTGGCCCTCACTTGCCTGGGTCCCCTGGTTGTAAACAGTACAGGCATCGTTTCGGCAGCCTTTTCCCTATGGTTCCTGAACCTTGTGATTCCCGCCGTAGCCGGCGCTATCAGCCTGCTGTTCATCCGGTATACCGAAAGGAATTCATGATGCTGACGGTTTTGGAAACCACAGTACTGCTCGTGCCCGCAATGTACTTTCTCCTGATGGCGTACTTTATTGTCTGCTGGCATCGTATTCCGGGCGTGACCGGCAAAAACCAGGTTTCTGGAATCAGCGTCGTAATACCTGCCCGTAATGAGGAATTGTTGCTTGGAAAATGCTTGGACAGCATATTGAACCAACGCTACAGCCTGGATGCGTTCGAAGTCATTGTGGTAGATGATTTCTCAACGGATAGCACGGCAGGGGTGGCCCGCAAATATGCCGCTGACAGAGGTCAATTGATCAGGCTTGTAGAATTGAATAAAGCTGCAGGACAGCCCGGATCGAAAAAGGCCGCACTGCACAAAGGGATTTTGGCCGCAAAACATGACTGGATCGTGACTACCGACGCGGACTGTACCGCGGGCCCCGATTGGCTGGCAACCCTTGCCACCTGCGCGAAGGTGCGCAATGCCGCATTCGTGTCCGGGCCTGTGGCATTACAGGGCAGGGGATGGTGGGCCCGCCTCCAGCGACTCGAGTTCATCGGGCTTATAGGGCTTGGCGGAGCTTCCATCGAGTCCCGGTGGCCGCTCATGTGCAATGGTGCCAACCTGATGTTTAAAAAGGATTTGTATATGGCCTGCAGGAAATCAAATCCGATAGAAAGCGAACCAGCCTCGGGTGATGATCTGCA
>JAHEKC010000139.1 GCA_024638565.1 Bacteroidota bacterium | reverse complement strand
CCAAGGTGCTGGACGGGGAGAAAATGGGCATGGTGTTCAATATGGCCTACGGCATCCAGGGCGAAAGCAGGTATACCCATATTCCCTCGATGCTCGAGATGATCGGCATCCCCTACATCGGCTCCAACCCTTCAGGGCATGCGCTGGCTTTGGACAAGGTCATCACCAAGATCATCCTGCAAAAGCATAACATCCCCACCCCCAACTTTTGGGTCTACTCGAGCCATGAGGAGGACATGTCCGACGTGGAGTACCCGGTCATCGTCAAGCCCAAGATGGAAGCGGTGAGTTTTGGACTGCGTGTGGTCGATAACGAAAAGGACCTAAAGGAAGCGGTGGAATTCATCATCGGTGAATTCAAACAGCAGGCGCTCGTGGAGCAGTTTATCCGTGGCCGTGAATTCGCGGTGGGCCTGATGGGCAACGATCCCGTGGAGGCTTTCCCGGTATTGGAGATTGACCTGGAAAACAACCCGGATGCCATCCAATCCGTGACCGACAAGCGAAATAATCCCCGTGAAAAGATCTGCCCGGCGGAGATTCCGGCCAGCCTGGCTGCCGGGATGCAGGAAGCAAGCATACAGGCATTCAAGGCACTCCAGCTGTATGACTTCTCACGCGTCGATATCCGGCTGGACGAAAAAGGGAACTTCTACATCCTGGAGATCAATTCCATGGCCAGCCTGGGGCGCAACGGATCCTATCCCTTCGCCGCCAATGCCGCAGGGCTTGATTACCAGGGGCTCGTGAACAAGATCCTGGATGTGGCCGCCCGCAGGTATTTCGGCGACAAGTATGACGCGGAGGAGGGCGACGGTGCGCTGCCGGTGGAATCAGTACGCCTGCGCATGCGGTCGTTCCTTCGGGATCGCCAGACCCGGTACAAGGACCTGCTGAAGTCAATGGTAAACTGCAACTCTCACGTCAGGAATACCGAAGGGGTGAATAAGCTGCTGAGTATCGTGAAGAAACAGATGAAAGATATAGGATTCGCCTACCAGTCACTGCCACAGGCGGAGACAGGTAACGTCCACTTTTATACCAACTCCGAAGACGAGGAATACGATATCCTTTTTATCGGAAGCGTGGACAGCCCGGTAGAGATCGCCCGTAGCTTGTATTATGAAGAGAATGACCGCAAGATATTCGGCACCGGGGTCTGGGAACACAAGGGCGGGCTGGTAGTCCTGATTGCCGCTTTGCAGGCACTCAAATCGGTGAAAGCGCTCAACAAGCGTAAGATAGGGGTGTTGCTGACTCCGGACAGCACCTTGCGTAACAAGGTAACCTCTTCGCTGATCCGCGCCAGGTCAGAGCGCGCAAAATTCGTTATCGGGCTGAAAGGTGCCACACGACAGGGAGCCATGGCGACCTCGCGGTCGGGGTTCGCCTCCTATTCCATTTCCATGAACCTGCTCGACAGCTCCTCGGAAGCCAACGTCATTAAGGCCGGCAGCGTATTCAACAAGTTGTTGTCCTCTTTGACCGCTCTCAGTAACCAGAAGGACGGCATCCTTGTCTCCGCGTCCACCGTGGATTTCAAATCTGACCTGCTGCGGCAGTCGGCGCACGGGAGAATAGAACTGGCCATCCGTTACAACAATCCCGGCCAGATCGAGACTATTGAATCGAAAATTTTCGAACTGATGCCGAAGAAATTCGGGCAGCTGTTCGACTTTTATATCGGGATCGGCAACAAACGACCGGTGATGCAGCGGTCCGCGGAAGTGGCGGCGCTTTGGAAGATATTCCGAACCAACGCTGGCAGGCTTGACGTACGCCTGCTCGAGGAACACCGCTGGAGCGCATCTGATGTCTGCTTCGTGCCCGGCAATAAATGCGTCATTGACGGGGCGGGCCCCGTGGGTTTAAAAGAAGACAACGGACAGGAATATATCATGAAACACAGCCTGGTGGAGCGGTCGGCGTTACTGGCTTCGGTCATCAAGAGCCTGGACAATAAAATATGGGAATCGATTTCAACGAAATTGAATCAGGATTCCGCACCGAAGACGGAAAGTGCGCCGTCGCAGGTGACGGAATGATTGCCACGCAGTCAGCGGAAGCCACACGCATAGGCAAGGAAATACTGCAGAAAGACGGTAATGCCGTGGATGCCGCTGTAGCCGCCGCCCTGGCGCTGGGAGTAAGTGAACCGCAGGCCAGCGGACTGGGCGGGCAAACCATGATGCTTATCGGGGACCGTGACGGGGTGCTGGCCATAGACGGATCCTCACGATCGCCTTCGCTGGCACATGCTGATGCCATCAGCAAACAGGACAGGAGCCTGGGATACCGCGCCACCACCGTTCCGAGTACGCCTGCCACACTTAAGTACGTACACAAGCATTACGGAAAGCTGAAATGGCGTGATGTGGTAAGACCTTCCGCCGAGCTGGCCGAGCAGGGCTATGCGATTACGGAACTGCAGGCAAGCCTGCAGAAACGGGAACTTGATAACTTTAAAAAGGTACCCTCGCAGTCGGGCTTTAAATATTTTCTCAAGGACGGCAAGCCGTACAAGGTGGGTGACATTTTCAGGCAGCCGGACCTGGCCCGTTGCCTCAAGGCAATTGCCACCAAGGGTGTCAGGGAGTTTTACCAGGGAAGCATCGCAAAACAGATCGATGCTGATATGCGTGCGAATAACGGCCTGGTGCATTACGACGACCTGGTACTCACCCCATGGCCTATCGAACGCAAGCCTGTCAGGGCGTATTTCAACGGCGTGCGGGTATACAGCATGCCGCCAGCCGGCGCGGGACGCACACTCGTGTTCGCGCTCAACATGCTGAAGCACTTCCCGAAAGACTACCAAATCGACAACGAAAAACATTTGTACCATATCATGGTGCAGGTAATCCGGAAAGCCTTTCTCGACCGCGATGACCGGCCGCACGACCCCCATTTTTTCGCGCAACATTCGTCGCAATCGAAAATGCTGAATGACAAGTATGCACATGAATGCATCAAGGAGATAGTGGAGAACATTGATCACCGGTTGCTGCCGGTCGTGGATTCCGAGTGGGAGACGCCAGGTGAGACCACGCATCTTTCCGTCATCGACCGGCACGGCCTCTCGGTAAGCCTCACGCAGTCCATCGAAAGGGTGTATGGCAGCAAGGCAGCGGCAGAAGGGCTTGGGTTTCTTTACAACAACTACATGTATGATTATGAATACGAACAGCCGGATCATCCCTATTATGTCCGGCCCAACCGGAGTCCATGGGCAACGGTGGCGCCCACGCTGCTGTTCAATAAAAAGGAACCGTGGATGGCGCTTGGCAGTCCCGGCAGCGAACGGATCGCTAGCACGCTGCTGCTGTTTATTTACAGGGTCATCGTCATGAAACAACCCATCGACCAGGCCATGCGGGCCCCGCGTATTCACTGCAGCCTGGGCGGCAAGGTCAGCCTCGAAGCAGGGCGCTTCAGCAAGGAGGTACTTTCATATTTTAAAAAACAGGGCTACAAGCTGGATAAGCGCGAGGACTATGCCTTTTTACTCGGATGTGTCCAGGCGGTGATCCGGCGACAGTCAGGGGAAGGATTCCAGGCGGTCGCCGATGTGCGGCGCGACGGCACGGCAATGTAACATGGGAAAACTGCCCTTTTTTATTTCGGTGCCGCACGGCGGAACGGAAATGCCCGAAGAACTTGCCGGACATGCCTGTATCACCGCAAAAGACCTGTTCGACGACAGCGACGCCTGTACCCGTGAAATCTACGCTTTGGAAGCACACGTGGCCGGAGTGCATGCCGCTTCCATTGCCCGGGCATTCGTGGACCTGAACCGCGCAAGGGATATGATGCCGCCGGAGTATCCCGATGGCGTGGTTAAAAGTGCCACGTGCTATAACAAGCCCGTGTACAAGGAAGGCATGCAGCCTGGTGCACGCCTTACGAAAACCCTGCTCGACCGCCATTACAAGCCTTACCATGACGCGCTCCGCGAGGGCATGCGTAATCCTGATGTGGTGCTGGGTCTTGATTGCCATACCATGGCCGCTGCCGCTCCCGCGGTGGCGCCTGACAGCGGGAAGCGTCCGCTGGTATGCCTTGGGGATGCGGAAGGCAAGGCATGTGACCCGGAATGGACACGGCTGCTTCAGCAGGCTTTTATCAGGTCATTTGGCATCACAGAGGAAGAGGTCACTATTAATGATCCGTTTAAAGGCGGGTTTATCACCCGTACACATGGCCAAAACCCCAAGCCATGGATCCAGGTGGAGCTGAACCGATCCATGTATCTCACAGAGCCCTGGTTCAATAAAGAAAAACTCGTCGTGGATCCTTGCAGGCTGACAGCGTTGAATCAACTAATGTTTGAAACGCTGAAAATTTTTCATCTGTCACTTGCGAGGAACAAGCTCCTTCCTGAAGCCTTGTGAACTGGCGGCCTGGAATAACGGTACTTTAATTCAGGGTTGCACCAACTGTCCCGAAGCTTCACGTCCGGCAGGATCGAACCGTCCAATCAGCTCTACCGCCAGCGGGTCCGTTGCCGAAGTATCTACAGGCAG
>JAHEKC010000138.1 GCA_024638565.1 Bacteroidota bacterium | reverse complement strand
CGCCGGCATACCGCTTGCAATCAAAGTCGGAAACATGGAGAAGCAGGTATGGCTGGCTGCCGGTGCGGAAGCTGAAATCATGTTCGCATACAAGCAGAAGGTGTTTTTTGCCGGTGAAAAATTCAAGAGCCATGAATGGTTCTCGGATAAGGTAAACCTGTTCAACCCGTCCCTGTTCGCTGAAATCCACTTCGGGGGAGGCGGTTATATCCGGTTCAAGTATTACCTCGATGACTTCCTCCGCAAGGAAAAGCAGGATATCCGGCTGTTCGGCGATACATACGCATTCGAACCTGCGCAAAGCCGCCTGTTCTACATCGCCATCGGCACAGCCATCAGGCATAAGGATACCAAACGGCGGCTGAACCGGAAAAAAGAAGACCTGGCCATGGTTTTCTAAGAACGGTCTACCAGGATGACGGGCCATGCAAGCGCCCGAAACCCGCCAACACCCCTGCCATGCTGAGCTGCTGAAGGCCAATTTAAATCCCGGATCGCAACAGCCTGCTTTTTATATACATTTATGTCGGAATTGCCCCGCAATCTTTTATTCCTGGACCTTGGACTTCGATTTTTTTAATTCCCTGACCCCGATACAAAAGCGTGCCCTCCGGTTGCTGAAACCCCTTAACGTGCTTTTTGAAAAGCTGAACTGGCACGTGGAGGTTGTACCCAGACCGGCTAATGAGGATATGATTACCCTCGAACAGCGAATTAACCTCTTTCACCTTGAAAATGAAACACTGGTACATAAGGTTGAAGGTGACCTGGCAGAGTTCGGATGCCATCATGGAAAATCGTCGCTCATGATCCGGAAGATCCTGGATGCCCATGGACCGGACAAACAGTTTCATGTTTTCGACCGGTTCCATTCAGGTCAGGCGGATGTCTCATTCAGGAATGTTTTTGAAGAGAATTTTCGTGCGGCAGGCCTTGAGCTGCCGGTAATCCACCCGGGGCTCTTTGAAAATACCGTCCCGTCCGAACTGCCGGGCAAGCTGTCGTTCGTACATATCGACTGCACCACCAACCCCCATGATCCGGCACTAAAGGAAAGGATCATGCACCTGCTCGAGCATATATACCCGCGCATGTCACCGCAAGCCATAGGGCTCGTAATGGACTACCGGGATCCGGAAAAAACAGTAGGGGGATCTGATTCATTTCCAGGAGTGAAAGATGCATGCGATGACTTCTTCCGGGATAGGCAGGAACAGATGTACGTTCTATACGGTAACCAGTTTCCGCACGCCTACTTCCGGAAGCAGGCCTGACCGCGGACAGTTCCGGGAAGGGAAAAATCATCCCCGGATCAGCTTCTTTATCTCGTTCAGCTTCATCAGCGCTTCCACGGGCGTAAGCGCATTGATATCCGTGCGGCTGATCTCATCCCGGATCCGTTCCAGGATAGGGTCATCCAGCTTGAAGAAACTGAGTTGCATGTCGTCACGGATCTCCTGCTGCCTGGAATTCCTGACCAGCTCACTGTTGCTGTGCGCTTTTTCAAGCAGGGCCAGCATCCTGTCCGCCCTGTCGGTTACCTCGGGCGGAATCCCGGCCATGCGGGCCACGTGAATGCCAAAACTGTGCTGGCTGCCGCCCGGCTTCAGGGTCCGCAGGAACAACACCTTGTTGCCGGACTCCCGGATGGCCACGTGAAAATTCTCGATGCGCGGGTAGGAAGCCGCAATCTCATTCAACTCATGGTAATGCGTGGCAAAAAGGGTCTTGGGCCTGGCCACGGGGTTTTCATGCAGAAATTCCGCGATCGCCCAGGCTATGGATATGCCATCGTATGTGCTCGTACCACGCCCGATCTCGTCGAGAATGACCAGGCTGGCCGGTGAAAGGTTATTCAGGATGCTGGCTGTTTCGTTCATCTCCACCATGAACGTGGATTCACCGGATGAGATGTTATCCGAAGCGCCCACCCTGGTGAAGATCTTATCGACCATGCCGATGGTAGCGGCCCCGGCAGGAACGAAGCAACCGGATTGCGCCATGATCACCGTGAGGGCCGTCTGCCGGAGCAGTGCGGATTTCCCGCTCATGTTCGGTCCCGTGATGATGATGATTTGCCGTTTCCCGGGGTCCAGCGATACATCGTTGGGCACATACTGTTCCCCCGGCGGAACCTGTTGTTCGAGCACCGGGTGCCTGCCACCCCTGATATCCAGCTGAAGGTTGTCTTCCATCACCGGGCGATGGTACCCGTTATCGCGGCTGGCCACGGCAAAGGAATGCAGGCAATCCAGCTCTGCGACCACCGTCGCATTGGCCTGCAGGGGTACAATGTAATCCGAAATGGCGGCTACCAGCTCACGGTAAAGCTTTTCCTCCAGCGTAACAATCCGTTGTTCCGCACCAAGGATCTTCTCCTCGAGATCCTTCAACTCATCGGTTATATACCGTTCCGCATTGGTGAGGGTTTGTTTTCGCACCCATTCCGGGGGCACCTTTTCCTTGTGGGTATGGGTGACTTCGAGATAATAACCAAAAACATTATTGAAGCCGATCTTCATGGAAGGGATTCCAGTCCTTTCACTTTCCCGCTCCTGGATCTTCAGCAGGTGGTCCTTGCCGGCAAAGGCCAGCTGCCGCAGCTCATCAAGCTCATCCGAATAGCCGTCTGCAATGACACCGCCCTTCAGCAGGTTGGCGTTCGGCTCCTCTTTCAGGGTGCGCCCGATCAGGTCATGCAGGGTGTTACAGGGATCGAGTGCCCCGCCGAACGCATGCAGCACCTGTGCCTGCCCGCAATGCGACTTCAGCCTTCCAACAGCATCAAGGGCCTTTTTCAGCTGGTTCAGTTCCCGCGGACCGATCTTCCCCACCGAGGCCCTGGAAACGATGCGCTCCAGGTCGCCAACATCCGCGATCCCCGCAGCAAGCCCATCGGCGGAAGCGGAATCCTCCAGGAAATGTGCCACGACGGCATGACGTGCTTCCACGCTTGCACGATCACGGAGCGGCATGAGCAGCCACCGCCTTAGCTTCCGGGCCCCCATGGGTGAAATGGTGCGGTCCAGCACGTCAATGAGCGTCCGGGCATTCTCATGTACCGGCGCGACCAGCTCCAGGTTGCGCACGGTAAACTTATCCAGCCATACATGCGCGTCATCATCAATGCGCGAAACGCGTGTGATATGCCGGAGCCCTCCCTGTTGCAACTGTTCCACGTAATGGAGCGCCGCACCGCCGGCTATGATGCCCAGTCCCAGGTCCTCGATACCGAATCCCTTCAGTGTTTGGACCTTGAAATGTCTTAACAGGGTATCGCACCCGAAGTCATATGTAAACACCCATTCGTCGAGCCTGTATGCGTGCCGCCCCGATCCAAAAACTTTTTCCAGTTCCTCCCGGGCTTCCCTGGGAAAGACAATCTCACTGGGCCTGAAATTCTGAAGCAGCCTGCTGATCCTGGATTCGTCACCCTGTGTGATCAGGAACTCGCCCGTGGAAACATCCACGAATGCCGCACCGTACTGCAACTGCTCCGCGTATACCACGGCCAGGAAATTATTTTCCCGGTGGTCCAGGATCTTGTCGCTGAAGGCGACGCCCGGTGTCACCAGTTCGGTGACGCCGCGTTTCACCACCGTCTTGGCTGTCTTGGGATCTTCGAGCTGGTCGCAAATGGCCACCCGCTCCCCGGCGCGGACCAGCTTCGGCAGGTAAGTGTCCAGGGCATGATGGGGGAAACCGGCCAGTTCCGTTTCGGAGGAAGCGCCGTTGCTGCGTTTCGTCAAAACAATACCGAGAATGCGCGCCGTCCTGACTGCATCTTCGTTAAATGTCTCGTAGAAATCTCCAACACGAAAAAGCAACAGGGCGTCCGGGTGCTTGGCCTTGATGGCATTGTATTGCTTCATCAAAGGCGTCTCCTTTTCCCTGCCTTTCAATGATGAACGGGAGGCCTTCACAGCCCTAAAAATACAAAGTACGCCACGACCGACTTTAAAAAGTTGTCAACAAGGCACGGCCGGAAGCGCTGGCCTTATAAAGGTCTGGAGGATCAGGACTGCGCGTATTCCCGCTTCGAAGTCTCGATCGAAAACTTCACCCGCACCTCGTCACTCAGGAATACCGCACCGGGTTCACCCACGGAAAAGTCATTGCGGTCCAGGGTAAGCTCCCCTTCGAATGTATGCAGGGTTTCGTCCTCCAGTTCCGTTTTACCCAGGTAGTTGAACGGCAGCTCGACCGGGTGTGTGATTCCCTTGATCGTCAGTTCACCGCTGGCGATATAACGGAATAAGCCACCCTCCGCTTCGCGAATCGAACCGGAAAGGAAGGTGATGAACGGATAACGCTCCGTATCGAAGAAAGCCGTATCCGCCAGTTCGTCGTCCCGGTAATGGTTCCCGGTGTTGATGGTGCCGGTATTGAGCAACAGGTACACGCCGGATGTGGACAGGTCGCCGGTCATGGAAACCGTACCACTGTCTGCCAGAATGGTACCAACCGCGGTAGACAGGAAGTGGCGAGTGCTGAAATGTACAAATGAATGTGAGCTGCTGAAATGGTAATCGCCGCGAAGGGACCTGATGTCCTGCGAGACC
>JAHEKC010000059.1 GCA_024638565.1 Bacteroidota bacterium | reverse complement strand
ACGACAGCGAGGAGCCTTATAACTTCAAGGTGATCGATGTGGCGGGTCGTGTGGTGGCATCCGGTGACAACATGAAGGCTTCGGCCGGGATCAACAACCTGGACATCGCCTCCGACCTGGCGCCTGGCATCTATACCGTCATCCTTCAGAACAGCGAAAAAGTGGTCAGTAAGCATTTCTTCAACTGATCACCAAGTATTAACCTTTCAGGTTTAAAACCCCGTAATGTGTATTACGGGGTTTTTTTGTGCACTTTTCATATTTGATTTTTAGCTACGTTTGTTTGGAAGGTCGGATTGATGAATAGATTCACGGGAATTCTAATAGTCACCATGTGGCTATTCATGCTTCCTGGAAAAACCGCTGCCCAGCAGGTACTGAATGGGGTGGTGAAAGACAGGGAGTCAAAGGAAACGCTCATCGGGGCATCCGTCGTGATCCGGGGTACCACCGAAGGGGCGGTAACGGACCTGTATGGCAGGTTCCGGCTGGAGACCATGCGGCCCTTTCCGGTTACGATCGAAGTGTCTTTTATCGGGTATGAAACCCTCGTCAGGGCTGTTTCTTCAGCTGAAAAACTGACGATTATGCTGCGTACTTCAAGCGTCATGCTGTCAAATGTGGAGATTACGGGCAGCCGCATTTCTGAAAAGCAGAAACAAAACCCGCTGACGGTGGAAACGATGGATATCATTGCAGTCAGGGAGACACCGGCGGCAAACTTTTACGAGGGCCTGGGGCACCTTAAAGGGGTGGATGTCACGGCCGCCAGCCTGGGATTTAAGGTGATCAATACACGCGGGTTCAACAGCACGTCACCGGTCAGGTCCCTTCAGCTGATTGACGGGGTCGATAACCAGTCGCCCGGACTTAATTTTGCTCTTGGAAATTTCCTGGGAGTCAGCGAATTGGATCTTCAGAAAGTCGAGCTCGTGGTAGGCGCCTCCACGGCATTTTACGGACCCAATGCCTTTAACGGTGTGATAGACATGACTACCAGGAGTCCTTTTATCAAGCCGGGACTGGAGGTCAGCTACAAGGTAGGGGAGCGGAATCTTTCCGAGTTTTCGTTCCGTTGGGCAGATTATACCAGCAATAAGCAGGGGGAAAAGAAATTCGGATACAAGATCAACTGGTATACGATGAGTGCGCGTGACTGGAACGCGGACAACCTGTCACCCACACCCCAATCAAGGAATGATGAGTTAAACCTGGGCGGGTATGATGCGGTCAACAGGTATGGAGACGAGTACAGTTCACTTGGTGATTATTCATTTACAGGATCGGCCAAGACGGCACCCGGGCTTGGCACCTATTACAGGAGAGGGTATGCGGAGAAGGACCTTGTGGATTATGATACGGAGAACATGAAACTGGGGGCATCCCTGCATTTTCTGCTTGACAAGGACCTTGAACTTATTGCTGCGTCCAATTTCGGATCGGGGACCACGGTTTACCAGGGTGATAACCGTTACAGCCTGAAGGATGTGCTGTTTTTCCAAAACCGGCTGGAATTGCGAAAACCAGGGAAATATTTTATCCGGGCCTACGCCACGAATGAACATTCCGGGAAATCGTATGATGCATTTTCAACGGCCCTTCTCCTGCAACAAAACTCCAAGGGGGATATCCGGTGGTACCAGGATTACAGCAACAAGTGGGTTTCCGAGTATGCGAACATTCTGTCCGGGCTGCCGGGATTCCCGCAGCCCCCTGTATATAACCCGAATGATACCGTTGGCTACGGGGCGGCTTACACGGCGTACCTGAACGCTATAAACCCGTTCCTGGAGAATAATTTCTACGATACGCTTATCTATTATCACCAGCTTGCACAGGCGTTTGCGAACGGGCCCGGGCAGCCGGGATTCGGCGGCAAGGATTTTATCGAACCCGGTACCGTTGCTTTTGACACGGCATTTGCCCGGATTACCTCCACACTAACTACTGAAGGCGGGTCGCTGTTTTACGACCGTTCCGCACTTTATCATTTACAGGGTGAGTACCGCTATAACATGCGGCGCTTCGATATCGTCACGGGGGGCAACTACCGGCTTTACAGACCACGTTCGCGGGGAACTATTTTTGCGGATACTGCCTATGTGAAGTATGAAACGGATCCTGTAACCGGTGATACGATATCTGCCAGTGAGGATTTCAGAAGTATTACCAACCGGGAGTACGGTGTTTACGCGGGGCTCGAACGGAAACTGGCCAATGAGAAGCTGAAGCTAAGTGCCACGTTACGGGTGGATAAAAACGAAAACTTTGATTACCTGTTTTCCCCGGCGGCCTCCGCGGTGTACCTGTTTAATGACGATAACCTGGTCCGCTTATCCTATTCATCAGCGATTCGTAACCCGACGCTGGCCGACCAGTACCTCTATTTTTTTGTTGGTCGGGCACTGCTGATCGGGAATATCAACGGATTCGATTCCCTTGTTACGATTCCCTCGCTGTTCGATGCACTGGCATTCCAGAATCCGGATACACTCGATTACTTTAATGTGGACCCGATCCGGCCCGAGAAAGTTCAGACGATCGAAGGCGGGTTCCGAATGACCCTGAAGAACAGGCTCTATGCCGATTTCAATGCCTATTACAGCCGTTACCGCGATTTCATAGGCTATAAGGTCGGGGCCGATGTGCGGATCCTGAACCTCACGAGTTCAGTGGCGGTGAACCAGGTGTACAGGGTGGCAGCCAACAGTTTGGATCGTGTAGACGCATATGGCGCATCAGGTGCAATAACCTATTTCCCAGGCAAATACGTTGCCATGACCGGCAATTACTCGTTTAACAGGCTTGACCGAAGGGGAAGTACGGACCCCCTGATCCCTGCCTATAACACGCCGGCACATAAATTCAACCTGGGCATGAGCCTGCGCGACTGGAAGAAATGGGGCATGTCCTTCAATTACAAATGGGTTGAGGGGTTCCGGTTCGAAGGCTCACCGCAGTTTACAGGAGATATTGCCACCTATGATATGGTGGATGTGCAGGTTAACCGCAAGATTCCAGCCATCCATACCACCTTCAAGGTGGGAGCCAATAACATCCTGGACAACCGCCATTACGAGGTTTTTGGCGGTCCGCAGGTGGGCAGGCTGGTCTATTTCTCGGTACTGGTGGAAATACAGGGGAAATGACTTTACCCCGGGCTTTCCCATTCCCTGATTTTCTTAGATTTACATAAATAAAAACCTTTTACTATGAGAAAAACCGTACTGATTATTGCCATGGCATTCTGGACACTTTCGGTCCAGGCACAACGGTATATTTCCGAGATTTTCACCTCGGTAACCAAGACTTCGAATATTGAGTACGCCACCAACTATTCATTTCTTGATCCCGCGAACCCGTTCCTCGATACCCTCAGGATGGATGTCTATGAGCCGGGAGGAGTTGATCCGTTGCCCCAGCGACCTCTCGTTATTGTCATTCACACGGGTAGCTTCCTGCCGCCGTATTATAACGGCCAGCCCACCGGGCTGAAAAGCGACAGCAATGTTGTGGAAACGTGCATGCAGTTCGCGCGGCGGGGTTATGTGGCAGCTGCCATCGACTACCGGCTGGGGTGGAACCCGCTGGCCATAGGAGGCGGTCCATTCGAAGATATCCGCAGGGGCAGCTTGTTGCAGGCTGTTTACCGGGCTTTCCAGGATACAAAAGCCAGTGTACGGTTTTTCAAGCATGACCAGGCAAATGCCAATACATTCAGGGTAGACTCATCAGCAATTATACTCAGCGGATTCGGCTCCGGAGGGTACGTGGCACTTGCCTATGCGACGATAGACAAGGTAAGCGAGATCAGCCTTCCCAAGTTCCTGGCCAATAATACGGTGGGCGCGCCCTATAACTTTATGCCCGGTGTTCCATACGTTCTGCAATCGGAGCTGGGCGATTTCGAGGGTTACGGCGGGAATCCCGGAAAGAATAATCCCAACAACACCCCCGGCCATACCAGTGATGTTCACTTCGTCATGAATATGGGCGGCGCGATGGGCGACAGCATATGGCTCGAACCCGGGGATGTGCCCATGGTCGCCTTTCACGTGGTAGGGGATCCTTTTGCCCCGTACAAATACGGCCCGGTAATCGTACCCACTACCGGTGAGTACGTCGTGCATACAAGCGGAAGTTACGAGGTTATACGGCTGGCGACCATGATGGGTAATCTGACTTATTATGATACGCTGACCTGCATGGATCCGTACACGCTGAAGGCAAACACCATGAATGACGGTTATGACGGCCTTTACCCGTTCAACATGAACCCGCCGGTCCAGGCAGGGCCATGGGAGTGGTTCGACTCCACGGCTACCAAGAATGTATGCCTCTTCCTTGGCTTTTCGAACGGCTATTGTGATTCGCTGTGGTTTAATACACTCCTGACCAATCCGGATGTGAGCAAGGCCAAGGCGATGGCGTACATCGACACCATCATGAATTACGCGAACCCCAGGATTGCCCTTACCTGCCTCACAGTGGGTATTCATGAAACGGGAGCGTCGCCCCGGTTAACCGTGGTACCCAACCCCGCAACCGACCAGGTCCTGGTTAGCTGGCCGGACGGGCTTATCGAGTCGGTAGCGCTGCTTAACTCTTCCGGGCAGGAAGTGTACCGGGCAGACGTGCGGCGTAATGAACACGAGATCGATTGCCGTCAGCTGGCAAGGGGATTGTATTTTATTTCCGCGACCACGGAAGAGGGAACCGCTATATCAAGGGTATTACTCGAATAATTCCCACCCGTTAAAATAACGCGATTCGGGCCGGGAGCTGACGCTTTCGGCCCGTTTTGCTTACTTTGACACGTATGGTTTTTGAAAAGCAACTGACGGGTTCCATATTGCAGGCAGTCCGGGCTGAATTCGGCGTTGATCCGGACCCGGCCAGGATTGTATTGCAGCATACCAACCCCGATTTCGAGGGAGATGTCACGTTCGTGGTCTTCGGGATCGTGAAGCAGCTCAAAGCAGCACCGGAAGAGGCCGGACGGAAAATCGGCGAATTCCTGGTTGCGAATGGAGACCTCGTGGAGGGATATAGCGTGGTCAAAGGGTTTCTGAACCTGCTGATCGCCCGGCAGCACTGGATGGCCGCCATGCAGAAAGCACTGATGGATCCCGCCTTCGGCACGCGCAAGCCGGAACCGGATGCGCACCCGGTAGTCATCGAGTATTCATCACCCAATACCAATAAGCCGCTTCACCTTGGACATATACGGAATAACCTGCTGGGATGGTCCGTCGCCGAGATCCTGAAGGCCAACGGGCAGGATGTACGAAAGGTCAACCTGGTCAATGACCGGGGCATTCATATCTGTAAGAGCATGCTGGCCTGGCAGAAAACCGGGAACGGGGAGACACCTGAATCCTCTGGCATCAAGGGCGATCACCTGGCCGGTAAATACTATGTCGCCTTTGACAGGATGCTGAAGGAAGAGTTAGCCGGGCTGGTGAAGAAAGGCATGAGCGGGGAGGAAGCGATGAAAAAATCAACGCTTATGGAGGAGGCCAGGGAGATGCTGCGCAGGTGGGAGGCAGGCGACCCGGGGGTACGTGAACTCTGGAAGCGCATGAACGGCTGGGTATACGAAGGATTCGATAGTACCTACAAGGCCCTGGGTGTCGATTTTGATAAGATATATTATGAGTCAGACACCTATGTGGAAGGCAAGAAGATCGTGCAGGAGGGACTTGCGGAGAAGGTTTTTTACAGGCGTCCGGACGGCTCCGTCTGGATAGACCTGACCGCCGACAAGCTGGATGAAAAAGTGATCCTGCGTGCGGACGGCACCTCAGTCTATATCACGCAGGACATCGGCACGGCCCGGCTCAGGTATGATGATTTTTCATTTTCCCGCATGATATATGTGGTGGGCAATGAGCAGGATTACCATTTCCGGGTGCTGAAAATCATCATCAGCCGCCTGGGCATGGGATTTTCGGAATGGTCAGATGCCATTGAGCATCTGAGTTACGGCATGGTGGACCTGCCGTCAGGCAAGATGAAATCGAGGGAGGGGACAGTGGTGGATGCGGACGACCTGATAGAGGGCATGCGGAGCGAAACAGAGGCCAGGACCCGTGAACTGGGAAAGATCGGCGACTTCGAATCGGTCGAGGCGCATGAATTGTACCGGGTGCTTGCGATGGGTGCCCTCAAGTACTATATCCTGAAGGTAGACCCGGAGAAACGCATGCTTTATAACCCGGAAGAGTCTATCGACATACATGGCAACACGGGGCCGTTTATCCAGTACGCCTATGCCCGGATCCGTTCGGTGCTCCGAAAAGCGGATGCAACGGAGCAGGTGGCAGGCTATGCCTCCATGGAGGTGTCCTCCTATGAGGGCATGAATGAAAAGGAGAAAACGCTTGTATGCCACCTGGCAGGATATCCTGATGCCGTGCGCGAGGCGGGCGAAAAACTGAGCCCCGCCGTCGTAGCGCATTATGTATACGAGGCCGCCCGGCTGTATAACCAGTTTTATCACGATCACACGATCGTGGATCCTGCACGGGAAAATACGTCGATGTTCAGGTTGCAGCTTTCCGTATGGGCGGCGCGTGTCATGGCATCCGCCACACACCTGTTGGGGATGGAGATGCCGGAGCGGATGTAAGCAGTTTACGGAATTAGCGAAAAAATGATTAGCGATTTATGATTTTCGATAACGGTTCCAGCAGACCTATTCAAACCCATAAACGAAGATCGTTCGAGGATGTTGAAGCCGTTGCATTGTTGAGGTATTGCATGGAAATTTCAACCTGCACCTCATTCCGTAAGCCATCAACCTTCCACAACCATGATGTTTGTTAACTGATTCAGTCGTTTCGCAGCAGAACGACCCTTTAACTAGAAAAAAACCGTTCACCGATCACGGGTTACGGATCTTGCGTTTACGGTCAATAATTTCTGAGAATCGATCTGAGAAACCAGGGCATCCAGGTTGGTTACTCCAAAAACGCCGTGTTCCCTTCCAGGTCCACGGTTACATGCTCCTTGAGCGTGGTGCTTAAAGTAATTCCGACGAAATCGGCGATAATGGGATATCGCTTGTGGTCGCGGTCGACCAGCAGAACGGTGCGGATTTTCTTCAGGTCGGTGCTCAGCAGTTTGCGAAGGCTGTACGTTAGCGTTTTGCCGGAGTTGAGCACGTCATCGACAAGCACCACAGCCTTGCTTTGCATTTCATCAGCACTTACGGATATTTCGATCGGTTGTGAGATGGGGTTGTCCTTGTCCATATTCAACTCTACTAGGGTGGTTTTGATCTTGCAGATTTCGTTCAGTGCTTCCTGGATTCGCCTGGCAAGTTTATACCCGTTGCGCTGGATGCCCACGATGAAGATCTCCTTTTCATCGTAGCAGTCCTCATAGATCTCATACGCGATCCTGATGATGCACTGCGAGATCTGCCGTTTATCGAGCAATAAAGTTTTATCCGCAACCTGCATGGCGCAAAGGTACAAAAGCCGGAAGGTGCCCTGTACGTCAGTCTGACGCCGCGAGGGATCGGCCCGGACCGTCGGGCAGGCGGCCCGCCCCGGCATAGCGTTTCAGGAACCAGGGGCTGTCCAGGTCTGTCACTGTAACGCCCCTTGACCTGCTGCTATGAGCAAACTTATTGTTTCCCAGGTAGATACCCACGTGCGATATACCTCGCCTGTTGGTCTTGAAGAATACCAGGTCTCCCTGCTGCAACTGCTTCAGGTGAATGCGCCGGGTGGCCTGAAACATGTTCCGTGAGTTGCCATCCAGGTCTATCCCGTAGGCATAGCTGAATACCTTCCGAACAAATGCAGAACAGTCGATGCCACGGATGGTCGTGCCGGCATACCGGTAGGGAACGCCCAGCCAGTCGGCCACTGCCAGGTAAAGACCTGCATGAAAATATTCAGGGACGGGCAGACTCAGGGCCTGGGCCAGGTAGCCGCGTTGTTGCTGACGGATAAAAGAATCCGGCTCCTGGGCAGGGGACCGAAAGGTCACGCATAACAACGCCGCTATGAATATGCAGGTTAAGCGATTCAAAGCAGACAAAGCTATATTCCTGAAACGAATTGGATGCGCATTGTATTATTGATTTGTCGAAAGTTTTCAGTCCGGGATGTTAATACTTTCTGCTGATCAGTAATCAGCGATTAGTCCTTCATATCCAGGAGGTTCGGCACTAATACCTCGATTATTTCCGTAGTACGCTGAATGCATGATTCCATTCATTCCGCGTAAATCCGGGGATGCACCACAGCATTGCCAGTGGTTCTATGGCGCGGGCGCCTTCGGCCTTACCCATATCCTCGGGCGCGTGGCCGAACTTTTCCAGTATTTCACGGACTTCGGCTTTCGCCTTGTCATCGTTTCCGCAATAGAACATGGCGGGCTGGTTTCCGCCGAAATCCGGGTTGACCATGAAGGCATTCCCGACGCAGCTGAAGGCCTTGACGAAATGCGCGCCCGGGACTTGTTGCTGCATCCGCTCCATCAGTGACTCATTCGGGCCGGTGAAATACCGGATCACTCCATTCTCCGGCTCCTCGTCTGCGATTGGGTTGGTGGCATCGATAACGGTTTTGCCTTCAAGGCTTGCGGCACCAATCATGTTGACCGCATTTTCGGTCGCTGTGCCCTTCACGGCAAGCACGACAATCTCCCCGAATGCGGCAGTATCGCTGAACGAGCCCACGGATACCTTCTCCATATTCTTTTTAAGTTCATCCTGTTTTTCCTTGTTGTTGCTCCCGATCATGGTCTCGTATCCATGTTTTGCAAACCCGGCTGCCAGCACCTGGCCGACCTGTCCTGAACCGATAATTCCTACTTTTTTCATTGGCTTTGATTTATGTTGGTAGTGGCCGCCAAAGCTAGATATCAGGCCTGAAGGAATAATGAAAGGCTCCTGCGGAATAATCGCTATTTTAGTCAGGACAAATTCAGTGAAAAATTAAACGAAGACTACAGTATGAATAAAATCGTGCTATGGATGGCGGCAATGTTTTTTACCGCGGCAGGCGCTAACGGGCAGACCACGGAAGAGGAATATAAATACCTGGCGGAAGGCTATGAAATGCAGCTCAAGGGCGGGCTGGACATGAAAAAGGGATACCGGTTCGTGAACCTTACGGCCGATACGATTAAAGGCCGGGTCAGCAGTTTCAAGGCCCTGTTCAGGGACGACGAGGATACGCCGTGTGGATTCCTGCTCGTTTATACGAAACTGTCGTCAGGGGATATCAGTTATGTGGCCATTCCGCTTCCCGACAGCGACGACAAGCTCTGGCAGAAAACATACAAGACCTTGTACAAGGGTTTTTATTCGGATGCCATTAACTCGATGCTTATTGGTACCATGAACCTTACCGGGTACTTTGCCGGGAAGGTCGACGTGGAAGAATACGAAAAGAAGTAGGGGGGCTGTTGCCTGTCCGGCTACGAGTGGCAGTAGCAGTCAATCAGCCTGTTCCGGGAATATGTCGGGCATAGAACTACTTTACTGTACTGGTGTGCAGAAGCAACAATTTTTTGATGAGATAGAAAGGTTTCGAGCCTTGGAACCCCTGCCTGCCGGCAAGCAGGGAAAACCGGACAACTGTTATCAGGAGATGCAGGACAAACCGGAGTTTAAACGCACCATTAATCAAATGTTCTGCCCGGAACGTGAGATGTAGTGGATTCGAACCACCGACCCCTTGCCTGTCAAGCAAGTGCTCTGAACCAACTGAGCTAACATCTCGGTTTGGGAATCAACCCGTTGCAAATATAGCAAATGAGGGATTCAGGCGAAGTGCCCAGACCCCGGGTAAGTGCAGTGACAGTGAAGCGAATCTGTTATAAAAACAACCTTACGATCATGCTCACCCCGTACACCATCAGCGCGGTGCCGGAAATGCGGTTCATGCGGCGCAGGAAACGAGGGGTGACGATATTTTTCAGTTTCCCGGCCAGGTAGCCCTTGAGCAAATCGGTGGAAAGCACCGTGGCCAGCGTGCATCCATAAAACAGGATGGTCTCCTGCCGGGAAAACTGCTCCCGGGCCGGTACCGTACTTGCCACGACAATCCAGAACAGCAGCACGGACGGATTGACGACGTTCAGCATAAAACCCTTGGCAACAAACAGCGCATGGGTAGCCGTATCCTTGATGTCCTCCAGTGAAAGACCTGAGATCTTCCTTTCGCGGAATATGAGTATAAATCCATATGACGCGATGATGATGCCGCCCGCAATACTGGCCACGTGGATGTGGTCATTCAGGTAGAGTACGAACGAGGATCCGAAATAAGCCACCAGGATGAACAGCGCATCGCTGAGCATCACGCCCGCAGCTGCGAATGCGGCGGCTATGAAACCGTTCCGTATGCTGGTGTGGATTATAAAGAAAAAGACCGGGCCGATCATCATGGTGATGATAAGCCCCAGTGCCAAGCCTTTGATGACCGGGTCGATCATATGAAATAAATTGCCCCGGTAAATTAAACAGTCCTGACTGCCACTGCCACTGCCACTGCTACTTGTTTTTAACAGGCAAATGTACCGGCCTTTAACCAGTGCCAGTCAGAATAGGCGTTTCGTTAATTTACCCTCCTGCTGCCACAGCCTGCCGCGCCACGAAGGCTTCCCATTCGTCAAAGCTGTTGTTCTTCATCACACGGGGGAACTTGTTCTGGGCACCAGCTTTCCCCTTGGATTCCAGGAAATTATAGAAAAGGCTTTCCGGGACTACCTCCACGAGAATGTCCTTCAGCGCGGAGCCCCGTTCGACGCGGTAATCGTCGTTCAGCACCTTCAGGTGTTCATCCATCCGGGTGCGCAACAATGCCACATCCACCGTATCGTCCGTCCCGATATACCATTTATGCGCGAACAGGGAGCCGTGCCGGATACCGGATACCACGAATTCATTGATGGAGATATTGAGCTCGTCTGATACAATGTCAATGGCCCTGTTCATATTGTCTACCGAAAGGTGCTCCCCGCACATGCTGAGGAAGTGCTTCGTACGTCCGGTGATCTGGATCTCGCACTTCTGCTTGTTCGAAAAGCGGATCGTATCCCCGATATGATACCGCCATGCGCCCGCACAGGTGGACATCAGGATGGCATAGTCCTGTCCTTCCTCCACCTCGTGAATCAGGACGGTGTTGGGTTTCCTGACCATTTCGCCTTCTTCGTCGAAGTTCTCGCTGTTGAATGGCACGAATTCATAAAAGATGCCGTTGTTGAGAATCAGGCGCATCTTGCTGTCCGGTGCGTCCTGGAATGCGATAAACCCTTCAGAGGCCAGGTAGGTTTCGATATAGGTCATGGGCTTTCCCATCAGCTGTTCAAATCCCTTGCGGTACGGCTCAAAATAGACGCCACCATGCACGTAGATTGTCAGGTTAGGCCAGATTTCGTGAATGTGCTTAGCGTTATGGTGCCTGATGACCTTCTCCATGAGCAGCTGCACCCATGCCGGCACTCCCACGATGATGCCGATGTCCCAGCTTCTTGCCTTGAGGGTGATCTCCTCCAGCTTATCGTTCCAGTCTTGTTGCCGGCTGATAACCCTGCCCGGCTTGGAAAAATGCTGAAACCAGAATGGCACCTGGCTGGTGGTTATCCCACTGAGGTCGCCGGAGAAATACCTGCCGTGGCGGTTCAGGTGCGTGCTGCCCCCCAGCATCAGGATGCCCTTCTCAAAGGTGCTCTTGGGAATATCGAAGTTGGCCAGGTTGATGATTTGCCGGATGCTGGCCTTGTGGATGGCCCGGACCATGTCACGCGTCACCGGGATATGTTTGCTTGAAGCGTCGGACGTTCCGGAACTCAGTGCGAAGTACTTAACCTTTCCCGGCCAGCAAACATCTTCCTCGTCATGCAGGCATTTGTTCCACCAGGATGAGAAGATGGAATTGTAGTCGTGGACAGGTACCGTGTTCCGGAACTCCTCCGAAAAATCCTTCTTGTCCAACATTTCCGGAAAGCGGTATGTCTTGCCAAAAAGCGTGAACTGTGCTTTCCGGATGAGCTTGCGCAATTCCCGCCGCTGCATCCTGTCGGGGCTGCGCCATTCAATCTGGATCTTTTGCCGCAGCCCTATGCCACGTTTGATTATACTGCCAAGAATAGGCATGAAAGGTAGGTTAAGCTATGCTAAGATAACGTTGCTATCAACACAAGCAGCTTTTATTAATTAGTCTACCAGAAGGCTGCCACTGCCACAACTACCCGATCATTAATGACTGCTTTGCCTGTTAGTTCCTTGCGCTTACATGTCAACAGCTCAGGCTTCCACCAACTCCATATTCTTTATGATCTCGCTCCCGAATTCAGAGCATTTCAGCAGGGTGGCATCATCCATCAGCCGGTGGAAGTCGTAGGTCACTTTCTTCGTGGCGATGGAACGTTCGAGTCCTTTGTAGATCAGGTCGGCGGCTTCCTGCCATCCCAGGTATTCAAACATCATGGCGCCGGAAAGCACCACGGATCCGGGATTTACCTTGTCCTGGCCCGCGTATTTCGGTGCCGTGCCATGCGTGGCTTCGAAGATGGCATTCCCGGTAATGTAGTTGATATTCGCACCGGGTGCGATACCGATCCCGCCTACCTGCGCAGCGAGCGCATCACTCAGGTAATCGCCGTTCAGGTTAAGCGTGGCGATCACGTCGAAATCTCCCGGTCGGGTCAGTACCTGCTGCAGGGTGATGTCAGCTATCGCGTCCTTGATGATAAGTCCCGCGCCAGGCTTGCCTTCCGGGATCCGGCACCATGGTCCGCCGTCGATCTCTTCGGCCCCGTAGAATTTCTTAGCCACGTCGTATCCCCAGTCGCGGAAGCTGCCTTCGGTAAACTTCATGATGTTGCCCTTGTGCACAAGGGTCACGCTCTTGCGGTTGTGTTTGATGGCATAACCGATGGCGCTGTGAATTAGCCGCTCACTGCCTGCGTAGCTCACGGGTTTGATGCCGATTCCAACCTGTACCGGCAGCTCGCGTGCAGGGCCGCCGATTTCTTCCAGCTGTTTCTGCCAGGCAGCATTCCGCTGCTCGGTGCCAAAACGGATTTTGCTAAACCTGTCCGGGAAGGTATTGGCCAGGAAGTCCAGCACCTTCTTCGCGTCCTCGCTGCCAGCCGCATACTCGATACCGGCGTAAATGTCCTCGGTGTTCTCCCGGAATATCACCATGTCCACGGCAGCAGGCGTCTTTACGGGAGAGGGGACGCCATCGAACCAACGGACGGGCCGTAGGCAAACGAACAAGTCCAGCTCCTGGCGTAAAGCCACGTTCAGTGAACGGATACCGCCGCCCACCGGGGTGGTCAACGGGCCCTTGATACCCACCAGGTGTGACCTGAAGGCGTCCAGCGTCTCCGTAGGCAGCCAGTCGCCGGTTTGCTTGTGCGATTTCTCGCCGGCCAGTACTTCTTTCCAGGAAACCTTCCTTTTACCGTTATACGCACGCTCGACAGCGGCATCAAAAACACGTACGGCCGCGGCCCAGATATCGGGGCCGGTGCCATCCCCTTCAATAAACGGGATGGTAGGATTATCCGGAACGTTTAGCTGACCTTTATTGATTGTGATCTTTTGACTCATGGTTGTGGAGTTGGTAAGTTATTGAACTGTTGAATTTTTGAATTGTTGAGTTGTTGTACTGTTGAGAAGCGGGGTTTGTCTTAAAGATCCAGGTCGAATTGCTTTTTCAGCTTATCGAGCGCCGGGTTTTGTTCAGCCATCTTTTTAAATTTTTCCGCCGGTGTATAGGCGTCATCTGTGCGCTTTTCCGGCGGAAGCACCACCAGGTCCAGCCGCAGGTGTGTATTGGCAAGTATTTCCTGCAGGTATCCGAGAAGCTCTTTTCGCCCGCTATGGATCTCCTTTTGCTGCACGTCGTTGTCCACCTCGAATACAACCCGGTGTTTTCCTTCAAGCCTGGGCTTGCGCTTGCTGAGGGTGGCCACCAGGTTCCTGCGGTGCGGATCGAGCACGGTATCGCAGTATCCGCGCCATACTTCCTCCAGCTTCCCGGCCGTGACAGGATTGTCTTTCTGTACAACGGGCCCGCTGTCAGAAGCCTCTTTCTTTTCTTTATCTGGTTCATCCGGGCCGGCCAGCCGGATGGACGGAATAGCCAGCGTTACCGGAGCGCCGGTACTGTCCGGACTGGCATCCCGTTTAACGGCTTTTGCCTTCACGGGCTTTGCAGCCGCGGCAGGGGATGCAGGGGCGGGTGCCGCCTGTTTTTCCGGAGGTAATGGGTCCAAAGGTGCTGGCCGTTGCGTCGGAGCGGGGGAGGTGGCTGATTCGGGCTTCTCAGTTTTCAGGCGAGCCGGCTCGACTGCTTTCGTGGTAGCTCCCCTTTCACTTTTTTTTTCCGGTTCACCATTTGCGGCGCGGCACATCCTGATCAGTGCCAGCTCCACGTGCAGCCTTGGATTGCGTGAAGCACGGTACCCTGATTCACATGCGGCCGTATGGTCGAGCAGTGTGTACAGCAGCGCCTGGGGAATGGCTTTTGCCTGTTTGCCGTAGCGCTCCCGGATGGCCTTGCCAACTTCCAGCAGTTCGATTGTCCTGGTGTCTGCGCAGACAAGCAGGTCCCGCAGGTGGCTACCGAACCCGTTGATGAAATGCTGTCCGTCGTAGCCTTCCCGAAGCAGCTCGTTAAAAGTCAGCAGTGCGCCGGCCTGGTCTCCTGCAAGGATATAATCGGCCATCCGGAAATAGAATTCGTAGTCGAGGATATTCAGGTTATCGATGACGTCCTTGTAGGTGACCTTGTTGCCTGCAAAGCTCACGACCTGGTCAAAGATCGACAGCGCGTCGCGCAGCGCACCTTCGGCCTTCATGGCGATGATATGTAAAGCTTCCGGGTCAGCGGTTATTTTTTCCTTCCCGGCAATCAATTCCAGATGTGCGGCAATGTCGTCCGTGGAGATCCGGTTAAAGTCGAAAATCTGGCACCTGGACAGGATGGTGGGGATGATCTTATGCTTTTCCGTGGTGGCCAGGATGAATATGGCGTAGGGAGGTGGCTCCTCGAGCGTTTTGAGAAAAGCGTTGAAGGCATTCTGGCTGAGCATATGTGCCTCGTCTATGATGTAGACCTTATAGGACCCGGCCTGGGGCGGGTAGCGTACCTGCTCCACCAGGTTCCGGATGTCGTCCACCGAATTATTGGAGGCGGCATCCAGCTCGATGACGTTCAGCGACTGGCCCTTGTTGAAGGATTTGCAGGAGTCACATTGGTCACAGGCCTCCGTTTCAGGGGTCAGGCTGGTACAGTTGATGGTCTTTGCCAGGATCCGGGCACAGGTGGTTTTTCCCACGCCCCTGGAGCCGCAGAAAAGGAAGGCATGGGCCAGGTGCCTGCTACGGATGGCATTCCGAAGCGTGGTGGTGATGGCCTGCTGGCCCACCACGTCGTCGAAGTGGCCTGGCCGGTATTTACGGGCTGAGACGATAAAATCTTCCATTTCTCGCGGGAGGTCAAAAATACGAAGAAAAGAGGCATAAACCGCTATCAGCCAGCAGTAAAAGGCGAACCTGGTGAGGCAAATTAACAGGCTGGTATTGCGGTGGCCTGCGCTTTACCCCTGAAAAATCCTTGTTGACCCAAATAAAGAAGCTGAGGGGCCTTCGTGCCCGGATATTTGCATCAACATAAAACAATCCTTATGGCTTTGATCATCAGTATTTCCATTTTCACCGTAATAAGTTTCATTCTCATCTGTCTGGAGCTCGACCAGGGTAAAAAGCAGGTAAACAAAACGGGTAATGACCGCGCCTGATATGATTACATTCGAGAGGTTCAACAATATGCCTATCGATGAGAAGGCCTGGTATATCTGGAATGATGCCACCTTTCTCATGGCGAGGGAAAACGATCGTTATCGTTTCAACTTGTTTTTTATGAACTCGTATTACGTCGAACTCGTTTACAGCTTTTCGGAAAATGACATAAACCGCATTCGCGCATTCTCTTCCGAGGTTTTTTTGAAGGATTATCTCCGGGAAATTGATATCAACGGGTTGGGGGAGGAGTAGGGTCTTAATGCAGCGGGACCGGGGCAGCTAAATATTTTTATTGTAAAGCGGCAGTCGGTTACAGTTACCGGTTATATTTTTCTTATAAGCAGCTTGCCCGTGACCAAGGGCAGTCAGGGTAACAGGACCATTTGACAATTGCAATGGTCAAAAAAAACCCGCCGGCATGCACCGGCGGGGAGCCTGAAACCCTATAAAATTTCTTTCTGCTTTTTTGTTAAAGTATCCTTAGTAACCGGTGAACCGCCACCAGGAGGACGCTGGCATCGATGGGCAGCGACCATGGCAGGGAGCGGACCTGGTCTGCCTCGTCGGGCGACTCATGGTCATAGGGCGACGCGGATATTTCCACCACAGGCAGGTTGACCTGTGCCATGAAAACTCCTTCCGACCAAACCGCCGGCAGCAGGACACTGGCTTGAGTTGGAACGACTGAACCAGGGGCATTCGCGAAGCCTGCCGGCAATGGGTCTTCATTGTGCGCATAAAGGCAACCTGGCTTAATGGTTACTTCCGGCAGGTCCACCACGGGGATTACCTCATTCGCCGTGACCGCGGCCCTTACCATCGACCCTTTCACCCCCGGGCCCTGCGGTCCCGTGAATCGGATTTCATCGAACCAGATGATGGCGCTTGCCGTGGCGGCCGTCATTAGCAGGAACGGAACGATGAGGAGTTGTCTTTTCAGGGTTTTGGAGATCATGGCTGCCTGGTTGGTTTGTGTGATGAATTCAAATCTACACAGTACCTAGGTACCTTGTATAGCATAGTACCTTAAATATTTGTTAAATTTTATATTTACCAGAATATCAAGGTTTATGGTAATTCATGTCAAATGAATCCATACTTATATGATGGGATTGAACTGTAAAAAGTTACAGCCACAGTAAACCAAAGGCAGCTGGGGACATCCTATCTTTAATGCTGACCTCAATGGGAAAGATTACCGGGATGAAGCGTGCCTCACTTTTGATTGCTATGGTATGCTGCCTGGCTGGACCGGGGGCGGCGCAGCAGGGCCACCTGGGCCTTGGTGGACTGCCTGCCGACACGGACTCCATCTGCGCCATCCCGGTTTACACTGGCGGCTACCTCAATTCGGGTTTCCAGGCAGGGGATACGGTGCCCGGATTTACCCTGTACGATATCAATGGCGATTCACTCGACCTGGGGGTCATGCTTTCAGGCAAGCCCGCGTTACTGGTAGCCGGCAGTTACACCTGCCCGGTATTCAGGGGAAAGATTCCGGCGTTGAACGACATGGCGTTGCAATACGGCTCCATGCTTCACATTGTGGTAATCTACACCGTGGAGGCGCATCCTGTCGTGGATCCGAGTCCTTACAGCGGCACGGTTTGGGTGCCGTCGTCTAATTATTCGGATAGTGTCCTGTTCGAACAGGCCAAGACGTACGGGGCACGGCGCCAGGTGGCCGACTCCATGTTAAAGCGCGAAACCATTAACGTTCCCGTGCTGATTGACGGGCCTTGCAATGAATGGTGGACCAACTTCGGACCGGCACCGAATAACGCATACCTTGTCCGCACTGATGGTACCGTGGCTGCCAAGCATGCATGGTATCACAAGGCGCCCGATAACATGTATTGCGATATTGATTCCCTGCTGGGAACCAGTTCCGGCAAGTGCTCCACTTTTGGCAACAACGGGGTATTCTCGTACACCCTGGATCTGGATAGCGTGGCCACGGGTATGCCCGGGCAGACGCTTGCCGTAAACGGCATGCTTCGGAATTTATCCTCCACGGAAAACACTGTTATAGACGTGATCAAGAAGCAGGTGGTGATCCCGGCCGGGTGGAGTACCGCCCTGTGTGGCGATGTTTGTTACGCGCCCACGGTGGATTCCGTGAGGATTACCCTGTCCCCCTCGGATTCGCTGCCATTCATCTTTTACTTCTACACGGACCAGGTTTCTGATTCGGGGTACGTCAGGGTGCTGTTCCGGAATGCCTTTATACCCGGCAACCGCAAACGGCAGGGTTTCTACGCGTATACGAATACCGCGTTGGGGGTGGCTTTCGCCGATGGCGGAGCAGGAGTAAAGGTCTTCCCGGTCCCCGTGAAGGATCGGCTATACATCCGGAATGGGGTAGCGGATTACTGGCGCATCATTACAATCCGCGGCGCCACCATGCTGGACGGACAGGAAAAAAGTTCGGAAATAGATGTAGGTCTGCTGGCCCCGGGCATGTACATCCTGGAGCTTGCCATCGGCCATAGCCGTATCACCAGGAAATTCCTGGTGACCGACTAGTATCCGATTATATTATTCCTTGATGATTTCGAGCAGCTCGACTTCGAAAACGAGCGCTTCATTGGGGCCGATCGATCCGCCAGCGCCGCGATCGCCGTACGCTAGCTCGGAAGGAATGAACAATTTCCATTTCGAGCCGACAGGCATAAGCTGAAGAGCTTCCGTCCAGCCGGGGATCACCTGGTTCACGTTAAACTGGG
>JAHEKC010000058.1 GCA_024638565.1 Bacteroidota bacterium | reverse complement strand
TCTTAACATGCTTTTCATCAAATGCTTTCATAGTGTGTTTATTAAATGGTTTAGCCGGCCGGGCCGGTTGAAAAAAGGGTAGTACTTAACATCATAAAAATAGGAAATATTTGAAAACCGCCCCGGGGGCCGCAAGGTCCGGCCATAACGCGTTTCGTACTTTTGGGGCCCCATGCACGAAGCCACCGTAGCCTTTCATACACTGGGCTGTAAACTCAACTTTTCAGAGAGTAACCAGCTGGGCCGCAAGTTCGAACAGCTCGGCTACCGCGCCGTGCCTTTCGACCGGAAAGCCGACGTGTACGTGATCAACACCTGCAGCGTCACGGAGAATGCGGACCGCGAATGCCGTACCGTGGTGCAACGTGCCATGCGGCGCAACCCGGATGCCTTCATTGCCGTGACAGGTTGTTATGCCCAGCTAAAGCCCGGGGACGTGGCGGCGCTCGAGGGGGTGGACCTGGTGGCCGGCGCCTCCGCGAAGTTCAGCCTTCCCGACCTAATCGGCGAGGCAGCAAAGAAGCACGCTGCAGAAGTATTTGGCTGCGACATCGGCACGGTGGGTACCTTCGAGCCCGCCACCTCATCAACCCGTACAAGGACGTTCCTCAAGGTCCAGGACGGCTGCGACTATACATGTGCCTTCTGTACCATCCCGCTGGCGCGTGGACGCAGCCGCAGCGATACGATTGAAAATGCCGTGAACAGGGCCCGGCAGGCGACCGCCGGCGGTGCGCGGGAAATTGTACTCACAGGGGTGAACCTCGGTGATTTCCGCGATCCGAATGGCGAAGGCCGTTTTATCGACCTGGCGCGGACACTGGATACCCAAACGGAAATTCCGCGCATCCGCATCTCCTCCATCGAACCTAACCTGCTGGACGACGAGCTGATCGAATTTGTCGCGGGTTCGAAACGTTTCATGCCGCACTTCCACATCCCGCTGCAAAGCGGCAGTGACAGGATATTGAAGTCTATGCGGCGCAGGTACCTTACCGGGTTGTACCGCTCACGTATTGAAAAGATCAAAAACCTGTTGCCCCATGCAGGTATTGGCGCCGATGTCATCACCGGCTTTCCCGGGGAAACGGAAGACGACTTCGGGCAAACGGTGGACTTCATCGAATCGCTGGGGCTATCCTACCTGCATGCCTTCACTTACAGCGAGCGGGAAAACACGGAGGCGGTGGAGATGGCGGGCAGCGTGTCGCCGGCCGTACGGAAAATGCGGACGCGTACCTTGCGGGAACTATCTGCTCAACTGGCCACGGCCTTCAGCCAGCGTCATGAAAACAAACCTGCATTCGTGCTTTTTGAAAACAACCGCAAAGGAAACCTGGTTTATGGTTATACGGAGAACTACATTAAAACCCGCATGCCATTCGACCCTGCCCTGGTAAATTCCATTGAAAAGGTGGTGCTTGAAAAACCAGGTCCGGATGGCATGACCGGGCGACTGGCCGACGCGTCCCTTATTCCCGGATCACTCCTTGACGAACAACACGCTGGCCGCTGATTTAGCTGACCGGATACGTAGGCAATACATCCCTCCGGCAACTTCCTTCAGATCCAGTCGCCGTTGTACCACTCCCGGCATGTAATCCTTCTGCGATGACCACAACTGGCGGCCCTGTATATCGAAGACAGACAACACAACCGTCCCGCCTGTGTGCCTGAATTCAATGTCAAGCCAATCGCCGGCAGGATTCGGGTATGCGGATACGGGAACCGAAACCAACGGCGACCCGATCCCGACTACCATGATGGTCTGTGAAAAAGTATCGGTACAGTTTCCGTTGGATACGGTAAGCGTTACCGTGTAAGTCCCGCCTGTCTGGTAGGTGTGTACAGGATGCTGTACCGTATCGGAGATCCCATCACCGAAATTCCAGGACCAGCTAACGATTCCTGCTGCTGAGGTATCAGTGAATGTGATGGTAATTCCGTTCACGGTATATGAAAAGCCTGCGACAGGCGACGGGTACACGAAAACCTCCACCGAGTCATATCCCGTGCAGCCGGAAAAGATGGAAGTCGCGCCGGCCACGTAGGTGGTCGTCATGGTGGGACTTACCGTTTGGCTGGCCCCGGAAAGCGAGTCCGGTAGCCATAGCCAGGTAACCCCGAAGCCCGGGCCCGGCACATTGCCGGACAGGTTCACCTGCTCGCCGCTGCAAATGGTATCCTGGCTTGCTGACGCGGTTACGTTGGGTGAATTGCTGACGTTGACCGTCAGACTTGTGGAGCCTGTGCACCCGAACGTATCGATGCCGGTAACGGAGTAGGTAACCGTGGAAGCAGGGCCCACGATAGCCGTATCGCCATTGGCGCTGATGGAAATATTCGGTGACCAGACATAGGACGCCGCACCGCTGGCAAACACGAGTATGGGAGGCTCCCCGGTGCAGTAGTTGATGGTGGGGCCTGGTGTCACATTGACTACCGGGTCCGGGTTGGGGTTGACCAACACCTCCAGCGCAGAACTGGTGTCGGCCATGCCGCCATTGGTGCACTCCAGGTAGCACCGGAACCAGGTGGTCATCATGATCGTGCCCGTATTCACCGTACTGGTACCGGGACCGAAGCCGGTCCAGGGACCCACGGAGTCAGGTGCGGATTGCCACTGGTATGAAACGCCACCCCCGCTGGAGCCGCTGCCGGTCAGGAACAGGTTGGTGCTGCCACCTCCGTCACATATCAGCGAGTCGGAGGCCCCTACCCCACCCGCCACCGGCGTGCCGGTACAGGGTGTGGTGAATTCGTCCCATTGCACGTCATCAATGTGAATGTTGCCGCCATTCCATGCGGTACCCCGAAGGAGAATGTAATTGGTATCGGTATTGAATGTGACCGGTATATTGAATGTGTACTGGTACCATCCGTCTGACGGTTCATTGGTGGGCAGGACGAAAAACCTGCTGCGGGCCACCGCCCCGATATGCGTCGCACCGCTCAGCGTGCCGGATGTGTTGACGAAAACTGAAAGGCTGTCACCTGCCGTGGAGCCGCCGTCCCTGTAAATCCAAAGGCTGAAAGCCGGCATGGAACCGCTGGCACCGGACCAGTCGATCACCGGTGAAGTCATCAGTTCCTGCGAGCCGCCGGGAAATCCACCGAAGAACCGCGCCATACCTGATCCGCTGTGCGGGGAACAGGTGGGGTTTGTACCGCTGGTTACGCGCTCCCAGCGGCTGTTGGCACCCCCTGTGATCAACCAACCTGCTGGCGGAAAGGTGGTGTTGTCAAAGCTCTCCGTGATTACCTGCGCCGAAACTTCGTTTCCGGGGCGCCACGTAAGGCTTACGACCAGCATCGCCAGCGCCACCCCGGTCCTCCTTAATGAATTTGCATTTGTCATCATCTGATCAGCGTTATCGTTCCCTTGTATTGTTCGTCCTCGATGGCGATGACGATGAAATAAGTTCCTGCGGGCATCTCGGACCCGTTGTTATCCTGCCTGCCATTCCAGCATGGCTGTGAGGGTGAGCCCGTAAAGACCCTGTTGCCCCACCGGTTGAATACCATCCACTCGCTGCATTCCTCCAGGTCTATGTCCATCCCAAGCTTGAAGCAGTCGTTCAGGCCGTCGCCGTTGGGCGTAATCACGTCCGGGATCATATCGAAAACCTGCGCGACGGCGGTTGAGGTATGGTCCACCACCGCCGTGTCGCTACAAAAGTTATTGTATGCGATGAGTGTGATGATATTGCTTCCGGTAAGGTTAAAATGCACGACCGGATCGGTAATGGTGGCCGTGCTTCCATCCTCGAATATCCACAGGTAGTTCAGCGCTTCCGAACTTGTGTTGATCAGGTTCGCATCATATCCCAGGCAGCTCGCGGCAGCCAGCCCGCCGTCATCCACCAGGAAGGAAGCTTCCGGCTGCGGGTTCAGGTCAACGAACACCTGGCCCTGGTCGCTGCACCCGTTGGCATCCGTCACCGTTACCGTATAGGTCGTGGGTACGGAAGGTGTCGCCACGGGATTGGCGCTGTTCGGGTTGTTCAGGCTGCCGGCAGGTATCCAGCTGTAGGATACGCCGCCGCCCGCGGACAGGGTCGTGCTTGAACCGTCGCATATAATCGTGTCCGGTGACACGGTAACGGTGGGCAGCGGGTTCACGGTGATCGTCACCGTTGCCGAATCGATACAGCCGTTCCCGTCCGTGACTATCACTGTATAGGTGGTGGTCACCATGGGTGTTGCCACCGGATCGGCGATGTTCGCGTTCGTGAGAGAACCTGCCGGGGACCACAGGTAGGACGTGCCGCCGGATGCGTTCAGCTGGATGGAACTGCCTATGCAGACATCCGAATCGGGAGTCAGGCTGATTACCGGGAGCGGATTTACGGTCACCACGACACTGTCCGTATTCATGCACCCGTTGCTGTCGGTAACGAGTACGGTATAAGTGGTCGTCACCACGGGGCTGGCCACGGGATCCTCGATGTTGACGCCGCTCAAACCGTTGGCGGGCGACCACTGGTAGGTGACACCGCCGGATGCGTTCAGCTGTACCCCCTGCCCGATACAAACGTCCGTATCCATGCCCGCATTGGCTGCAGGGAGTGCATAAACGATCACCTGGTACATCACCGTGTCACCCACGCAACCGTACATGTTCGTTTCCACGACCATGACCGTGGCAGTACCGCTGCCGGTCCATGCCGCCGTGATGGCATTCGTTCCGTCCCCCGAGGTCACCGTACCACCGCTGATGAACCAGGCATACGAGGATGATGATGTGTTGACCACCGAAAAGGATCCGGTATCTGAAACGCAGATGCCCGCCGGTCCGCTGATGGCGCCGGTAACAGGAATCGGGTTAATGGTGATGGCAAGCGTATCGGAAGTTCCGAAGCAGGTATCTGTAATGGTCATGCTCGTCTCTTCGTACCAGAGCAATACGGTCTGCGGACCCGCAACGGTCCAGTCGATTGTCACCGTGGCGGTGCCATTCCCGCCGGTGACGTTGCCTCCCTGTGCAAACCAGTTGTACGTGCTGCCGGGTGTGCCGAGGATCGAATAAATGATGCCCTGTGCTTCGTTGGCACATAAGGTGGTGGGGCCGGTGGGCGCCACGGGCGTCAGCATCACGTTGATGATTACGTTCAACAGCACCGGATCGGACATGCAGCCCAGGTCCGTTATTTCTACCACGGACACCTGGCCCGTACCGGGATTGACGGACCAGTCTACCGTGATGGTGTCCGTACCCTGGCCGGTGACGACCGTGCCGTTGGTGACGGTCCATGTATAGGTGGAGTTCGGGTTAGGATTGCCCACCCAGTAGGTTACGCCCATCACGCCGGGACAAACGGAAGCGTTGCCGAAAACGCTGGTCAGTGTGGCCGCTGGGTTAACAGTCACGGAAATCGAATCCGTGTTTACGCACATGTTGGAATCGGTGCCGGAGACGATGTAGGTGGTATTCGACGATGGGTTTACCTGTATGGTGGGTCCGCTTCCGATAATCCCTCCCCCGGAAACGCTCCAGCTGTAGGTGGAAGCCCCGTTCGCGGTAAGCAGCAGCGTATCGCCGTCACAGATGGTATCGTTGGCCGAAATCTGAACTGCCGGCAGGAGGTTGACGGTAATGGTAATCGAATCAGTGTTTTCGCATCCGGTGGCATAGGCGCCGGTGAGGATGTAAGTGGTCGTGGATGACGGGCTCACGGCCAGTGTGGAATCCGTACTGACCGGGGTGCCGGGCGCCGATGCCAGGGCCCAGCTGTAACCTGTGGCGCCGGATGCCGACAGGACCGTGGTATCGCCGTCACATATGACCGCCGGGCTTGCGGCGGCTGCCACGACCGGTTGCGGGTTCACGGTAATGGTGATGCTGTCCGTTTCCGCGCATCCGTTCAGGTCTGTGACCACTGCATAGGTAAGGGTGACCGGACCACCGCCCATATTGCTGACCGTCACGGTGGGATTGGAGATGCTCGTACCGCTCAGGCCGGCGCCCGGGCTCCACGTGTAGGTATAACCCGGCGTGGGTCCTGTGCCGATCACCAGCGAGTCGCCACCACACAAGGTGGTATCCTGTCCCGCATCAGGTACGGGGCTGGGCTTGACCACCACCTGGATGGTATCGCTGTCGAAGCATCCGAACAGCCCGGTGGTAAGAACAAACAACAATGTATCGTTCACACCGGATGTGTTGACATGCGTGACGACAGGATCACTGATGGTATCACTGCTCAGCCCGGCAGGCGGACTCCACGAATAACTGTAGTTGGGTTGTGCTGTCGCACCGATGACCACCGGGTATCCGCTGCAGTAAACCGTATCCATGCCTGCAACGGCCAAGGGTACCGGACTGGATATGACCTGTACGGTATCGAATGAAGTACATCCGTTCAGCGTGGTCATGACCACGTAAAACAGGGTGTCCGGCAGGGGGCCGGTATTGTTCAGCGTGAGGACCGGGTCCGAAAGCGTCGTATCGCTAAGTCCTGTCGATGGCGACCAGGCATAGGTGTATCCCGGCGTGGCGGCCGTTCCCAGCTGTATGGTGCCGCCTGCACATATCAGCTGGGCGGAACCCGCATTGGCCACGGGATTCGGTTTCACGACCACCATCACAGAGTCGGTATCCACGCATGGTCCCAGGGTGGCGGTCACCATATAATAAAGCGTATCGTTCTGGCCGCTGGTATTGGACAGCACCAGGGTAGGGTCACTGTCTGAGGTACTGCTGAGGCCGGTGGCCGGAGACCACGAGTACGTATATCCCGGCACGGCACTGCCACCCAGCACCGCGGAATCCCCGCTGCAGAATACCTGCGCCGGTCCGGCGGCAGCTACCGGAACGGGGTGCACGATCACCTGCACCGTATCGGTGGTAATGCAGCCGTAAACGTTCTGGGCAGTGACCACATATAAAAGCGTGTCCGCTGTACCGGTGGTATCCAGCCCTGTCACCACCGGGTCTGCAATCGTTGTATCGCTGAGACCGGCGGAAGGGCTCCATACATAGGTCTGGCCGGGCACGGTTGCCTGTCCCAGCATTGCGGAGTCACCCGAACAGATCGACACATCAGGTCCGCCCGCCGGCGCCGGCCGCGGGTTAATGGTCACCTCCACCGTATCGGTATTGCTGCAGCCGTCCTGTGTCACGGTCACGACGTATACATTCGTTACCGGCGCAACACCGGAATTGGTTGCACTTACAATCGGGTTGGCGACGGTATCACTGCTCAGCCCCGTGGCTGGTGTCCACTGGTAAGTCTGCCCCGGCACGGCGGCACTGCCGATGCTGGCATTGTCGCCGGAACAGTACATGACATCCGACCCTGCACTGGCAGCAGGCAGGGCATTCAGCACCACGTTCTTTATAATCGTATCAGAAAAGCATCCATTGACATTTTCCGTGTACACGGAGATGGTTGCCGTCCCGGAACCGGAAAAATCCACGAGGATGGTATCTCCGGTGGATGGCCCGCTGATGGATGCATTATTTACGAACCAGTGGTGCGTGTATCCCGAATCGAGCGGTACGTGGTACTGGATGCCCATGGCCGTATTGGCGCAGAGCGTATCCGGGCCGTTGATGGGTCCCGGGTCCGGGGTATTCAGGACGGTAATGGTATAGACGATGTTCGTCACCTTGGCCGGACAGCCGTTATCGGTTGCCACCACCGTGAACTGGTAGGGTATGGCGCTGCCCTGGTCACATGAGGTATACCAGCAGAACAGCCCCGTGGCGGTACCCGCACCAGTGGAATCGATAAACGTGGCGGCGGGATTGGTGATGCCCGGGTCGAAAATATCACCCAGGTGGGTGATGAACAGGCTGTCGCCGTTGGCATCCGTGAAGGTGGTGCTGAAACAAAGGGAATCACCTTCATGGATGGTATAGCTCGTTTGTGGTGTCGTGGGTGCCAGGTTGGGCGCTGGATTCGGGGGACAGCTGATCACGATGATCTGCAGGTCGCGCCGCATGGACCCGATCAACTGGCCGTTGCGGTACTCGCTGATCTCGACTGCCAGCACAAAAAAACCCTGGTTGGGCGAATAGTATTGTGAAAGCCCCGTACTCGAGTTAATGGTGGCATAACCACCGGGACCGAATGGCTGGGTGACACTGAAAGTAGGGGCGTAATTCACCGTGGGAATACTCCACGGGTAAACGGCCGGCGGGTTGGGATTCGGGTTGCCGGGTCCCGAAACGCCGTTGTAAGGCGTTACCAGGTTGTACACCAGCAGGTCGCCGTCCGGGTCGAACGCCTGGTTTAGGATCGATACCGTATCCGTGTTGCAGATAAACGGCACCGGGGCCACGGCGAAGGTGGGCGAGTTGTTGACCACGGTGGGTGCGGGCGCTTTTGCAAAATATACCTGCCCGGCGGCACCCGGGTTGGCCAGGTTCATGATGTTGTTGTTCCGGCAGCACCTGTCGGAGATGAAGTAGTAACCCGTGGTGTTGGTCGGGACCGAAACGATGGTTTCATAGATTCCCTGCTCCACGCAAACATTGGGCGCAAAGGTGCAGGTGTCGTTCGCATTGGGCGGTACGATGTTCTGCTGGCTGACAATGGGAACAATGGTATTCAATACAAGCAGCTTGTCGCCGGCGGGCATGGCCGGATCATCTTCGTATACCCCCAGGTTCATATCCACCGGAAGCAATGAGGATCCCGGATCACATAAACGGTAGATGGTAATCGTGATGCGATAATTGTAGTTCCCCGAAACCGTGTCAAGTCCCAGGTACTCGTAGTTGAGGCTGCCCCCCATCAGGTGCGTGCCGTACCCGGTCATCGGGCACGCCAGCAGCAGGCACAGTACAACATACAAATGATAAATCTTACGAACCATGGCAAATGTTATAACCCGGCCGGCATAAAAAGGATAGGGCTAAGCAGGCCACCCGGAATTGGACAATAAAGCTACAGAAAAGTTTAACAATACCGTATGGCACGAAAAATTTTCGGTACGTGCAGTGAGACCCGGCCCCTATCATTCACTTCATTAAAAATAGCTTTATTTCAAGCCTGCAACTACATGATCCAAGGCATCTTATAACTGAAGGGGCTCGTGGGTTGTTCAGTGGGAGGGCAAGGCAACAGGTAGGCCGGCGGGCAGGCGCCTTCCCTGTCAAGGTACCCGGACCTTCTTATGATGCAGGCATTACACGTGCAAGTGGCATCCGTGTATTTGTTTTAAACTTGCGGCACAAGACTCTTCTTACCGGCCTCACAGACCTAAACCCGCTCCCTCCTTGTATCCCACCATCAGCGACCTCATCCAGGACCTTTTCGGGATATATATACCCCTTCCCATCCAGAGTTTCGGGTTCATGCTGGCGATTGCGTTCCTGTGCGCGGCATGGACCCTCACCATGGAACTGCGGCGCAAGGAACACGCGGGTCTGCTCACGCACCGGACGCGCAGGGTGCTCAGGGGCGCCGCGGCTACAACCACGGAGCTGGGTACTTCTGGCCTCATCGGTTTTCTGGTCGGTTACAAGATCGTATATGCCCTGTTCAACTACGGTGCTTTTGCGGATAACCCGCAGGCCGTTCTGCTGTCGACCGTCGGCTCCATACCCGGCGGGCTGGCCGTGGGGCTGATTTCCGCTTACCAGCGATACAGGGAAAAGAAAAAGCTGCAGCGCCCCGAACCGGTTTGGGAAAATGAAAAGGTATTCCCGCACCAGCTGGTGGGGAACATCACCATGATGGCGGCGTTGTTTGGCATCCTGGGTGCGAAGGTTTTTCACATCCTTGAAAACCTCGATGACTTTGCGCGCGACCCCTTGGGTTCCATTTCGCTGTTCAGCGGGCTCACCATGTACGGGGGGCTTATATGCGGTGGCGCTGCCGTAATATGGTACAGTGAGCGGCACGGCATCGGGTGGCGCCACGTGACGGATGCTACCGCGCCCGGCCTCATGCTGGCCTATGGTGTGGGACGCATCGGCTGCCATGTGGCGGGCGACGGCGACTGGGGTGTGGTCAACAACACGCCCAAGCCGGGCTGGCTTTCCTTTCTTCCCGACTGGGCATGGGCTTACAGCTACCCGAACAATGTGAACAGTGACGGCATTCCCATTCCGGGATGCGAAGGCCGTCATTGCATGGTACTCCCCGAGCCTGTATGGCCCACACCCTTATATGAGGCGGCAGCATGCATCGGGTTGTTTTTCATCCTGTGGTACCTGCGCAGGAGCATCACCGTTCCGGGAATGCTGTTCTTCGTATACCTGGTGATGAACGGCATCGAACGATTTTTCATCGAGCAGATTCGCGTGAACACCACGTATCACCTGTTCGGCCGCGAGATCACCCAGGCGGAGATCATTGCGGTGTGCCTGGTCATCGGCGGACTTGCGGGTATCTGGTTTGTCCGGCGAAACCGAAAACCGTCAACCGGGAATGCATGACTGGCGGCAGATAACGGAGAGCGCGCTGGCCCTTTGCCGTGAAACGGGCGGCTTCATCGCCGAACAGCAGGGACGCCTGTCAGCGGGCGACGTGGAACACAAGGGCTTCAATGACCTGGTTACCTATGTTGACAAGACGGCAGAGAAGCAGCTGGTCACCGGCTTGCAACGCATCCTGCCGGAAGCCGGCTTTATCACGGAAGAAAAAACACGGCCCCAGACCGGGGGAACGTATCGCTGGATTGTCGATCCACTGGACGGAACCACCAACTTCGTTCACGGCGTACCTTGCTATTGCATCAGCGTGGCGCTTTCGCGCGATGACAATGTGGTGCTTGGAATAATATACGAGGTAAACCTCGGCGAGGCCTTTTACGCCTGGCTCGACAGCCCGGCGTTCCTGAATGGAAAGGAGATCAGGGTCTCACCGGCCGTTACCATGCAGCATGCCTTGCTGGCCACGGGTTTTCCCTATACCAACTTCGACCGGATGGCACCTTACATGGAGGTATTCGATTACTGCATGCGCCACACCCAGGGCCTGCGGCGCATGGGTTCTGCCGCGGTTGATCTCGCCTACGTGGCGGCGGGCAGGTTCGAGGGGTTTTTCGAATACGGACTCAATGCGTGGGATGTCGCTGCAGGTGCTTTCATCGTAGAACGTGCAGGTGGCAGGGTATCCGACTTTTCAGGTGGCCGTGATTTCATATTCGGCCGGGAGATCGTGGCGATGAATGCAGGGTTGTACGATCCCTTTATGAAGGTGGTTGGGGAAAAGTTTGGTTGAATAGGAACCATGGAAAGTTGTTGAAAGTTGATTATTCAAGGTTGAGACGTTCCCCTCAACTATCAACCTTCAACATTATCCAGCATCTATTGTCAGCGGGAATTTCCCGCCGGAGCAATCACTGCTTGCTATAAGCTACCTTACCGATCACGGTTCACGCCTGCCTGGCGGCAGGGATCGCCGATCATGATTCAACAATTTCCTCTACCGGTTCATTCCCGAAAACAAACTCCTTGTTGTTGTCAAGGTCGACTACGATCGAGTCCTCGGCCCGGATCTTACCGCCAAGAATATTTTTCGAAAGCCGGTTCAGCACCTTTTTCTGAAGTACTCGCTTGAGCGGCCGTGCACCGAACTGCGGATCATAACCCAGCTGGGCGAGCCACTCAACCGCCGGGTCGGTGACCCGGATGCGGATGCCGTTTTCCGAAAGCATATTAGCCACCTGCCCCACCTGTATCCTGACGATCTGCTCGATCTCACCCCGCGTCAGCGGGTTGAACATGATCACCTCATCGATGCGGTTCAGGAATTCAGGGCGGATGGTCTTCTTCAGCTGCTCATACACTTCATTCCGCGTGTTGGCGATGACCTCGTTTCGGTTGTCGTCAGTGATTCCTTCGAACTTCTCCTGGATCACATGTGCCCCGATGTTGGACGTCATGATGATAATGGTGTTTTTAAAGTTCGCGGTACGGCCCTTGTTATCCGTCAGCCGGCCATCGTCCAGCACCTGCAGCAGGATGTTGAACACGTCGGGGTGCGCCTTCTCGATCTCATCGAGCAGGATCACGGAATATGGCCGGCGCCTGACGGCTTCTGTGAGTTGACCGCCCTCCTCGTACCCGATATATCCCGGGGGCGCGCCCACGAGGCGTGACACGGAATGTCGCTCCTGGTATTCGCTCATGTCGATGCGCGTCAGGGCGTTTTCGTCACTGAACAGAAACTCGGCCAGGGCCTTTGCCAGCTCGGTCTTTCCCACACCGGTTGATCCAAGGAATATAAACGACCCGCTGGGACGCCGGGCATCCTGCAGTCCTGCCCTGCTGCGACGCACTGCATCGGCCACGGCTTCGATGGCATCATCCTGCCCTATCACGCGCTTGTGCAGTTCCTCCTCCAGTACGAGCAATTTCTCCCGCTCGCTTTGCAGCATGCGCTTTACCGGTATGCCGGTCCACCTGGCCACCACGTCGGCGATATCCTCGCTGTCCACCTCCTCCTTGAGCATAGCACCCTGTTCATGTATCTCGCTAAGGATCCGGATGAGCTCAGCCGTCTGGCTCTCCGCTTCCTTGATGCGGCCATAGCGGATCTCCGCCACCTTGCCGTAATCGCCGGAGCGCTCGGCCTGGTCGGCCTCGAGCTTCAGCTTTTCGGTGCGCTCCTTGTTGATCTGAATCTTATCCACCACCTCCTTCTCCGCCTGCCAGCGTGCCTGCACCTCCTTACGGCTTTCCTCCAGGTTGGCCATCTCCTCCCTGATCTTCTCGAGTTTTGTCTTTTCCTTCTCCCGTTTCATGGCCTCACGTTCGATCTCCAGCTGCATGATGCGGCGGTTGATCTCGTCGAGCTCTTCCGGCATGGAGTCCATCTCCAGCCGGAGCTTGCTCGCCGCCTCGTCGACCAGGTCGATGGCCTTGTCGGGCAGGAACCTGTCGGTGATATACCGTTGTGAAAGCTCGACCGCGGCGATGATGGCCTCATCGCGAATCTGCACCTTGTGATGCGTTTCATAGCGCTCCTTCAGCCCACGCAGAATGGCCACGGCATCTTCCGTGTTGGGTTCCTCCACCATCACCTTCTGGAAACGCCGCTCGAGGGCCTTGTCCTTTTCGATATACTTCTGGTATTCGTTAAGCGTGGTGGCGCCGATGGCCCGCAGTTCACCGCGTGCCAGGGCGGGCTTTAGGATATTGGCGGCATCCATGGCACCTTCACCGGCACCTGCACCCACCAGCGTATGAATCTCATCAATGAAAAGGACCGTTTCCCCTTCACCTTTGATGACTTCCTTCACCACGGCCTTGAGGCGCTCCTCGAACTCCCCTTTATATTTCGCACCGGCTATCAGCGCACCCATGTCAAGGGAATAGATCGTTTTTGATTTCAGGTTTTCCGGCACATCGCCGTTGATGACGCGGTGTGCCAGCCCTTCTGCGATGGCTGTTTTACCCACGCCGGGCTCCCCAATCAGGATAGGGTTGTTCTTGGTGCGCCGCGACAGGATCTGAAGGATGCGGCGGATCTCCTCGTCCCGGCCGATAACAGGATCCAGCTTTCCCTGCTGCGCCAGCTCGTTCAGGTTGCGCGCATACTTATTCAGCGCATGGTAGGTTTCTTCCGCTGAAGCACTCGACACCTTCTCCCCGCGCCGCAGTTCGCTGATGGCTTGACGCAGTTCCTTGTCCGACACACCAGATTCGCGCAGGAGACGGGCGGTATCATCCTTGCCCGCCAGGATTCCGAGAAAGACATGCTCGAGTGAAACGAATTCATCCTTGTATTCCTTCGTGGCGATGGAAAAAGCCTTTGCCAGCGCCGCATCGGCTTCCTTAGAAAGGTAAACCTTGCCGCCGGAGACTTTAGGCAGTTTGTTTATACGCTCCTCCAGCTGCTTTCTGAGGCTGTCCACGTTCACATTCACCTTTTTCAATACAAAAGGAATGACATGCTCGTCCACTTCGAGCAGCGCTTTGGCCATGTGCGCGGTGTCAATGGCCTGGTGGCCCCCGTCGGTAGCCAGGAACTGCGACTGTTGCAGTGCTTCCTGTGCTTTTATTGTCAGTTTGTTAATATCCATAGTTTAAATATTGGTTTCGCGGTTATTATATATCAAATACCACTCCCGGTGCGTTTATAAAGTCAAAGTGTCACATTCCTGTAAAATCAAGGTCATAATTACATGAAACAGACGCCGGTTATGCCAAAATGATAGCTACCTTTAGTTTGGAAATGAAGAAGGTCTGGTTATGCACCCTGGTTTTCGCATGTAACTCCGTCATGCATGCACAGTCGCCATATCCCAACTTCGATTTCGAAACGGGAACGCTGGCCGGCTGGACCGGGCAGACCGGTTCCTGTTGCCCTGTGTTCATGCAAAACGCGGGATTTCTTTCCACCAGGCATGCCGTTATGAGCGGCAACGGAACCGATCCGTATTCCAACGGCATGCTGCCAGTGGTGTCACCGGGCGGCAACTATTCGCTGCGGCTTGGGAATGACAGCATCCACTCAGAAGCGGAGCGTGTGTCCTACGAACTGTTGGTGGATGCGGCAGCGCCGCTGGTGGTTGTCCAGTATGCCGTCGTACTCGAATACCCTTCCGGCCATCCGCCGGCCAAGCAGCCCCGCTTTGAGCTCACCGTTCGCGATACCACTGGCATGGCGCTTCCGTGCGGCAGTTATAATGTCATCAGCGCAAGCCAGATTCCCGGCTTCATCCCCGTGGGAGATTACCGTATCAAGCCCTGGTCCGACATCACCCTCGACCTGCGCCCGTATGCAGGTAAACGCGTGGTGATCGACATCGCCACGGGTGACTGCGGCATGGGCGGGCATTTCGGTTATGCCTACGTGGACGGGTACGCCACAGCTGCCGCCATCGCCACTGAAGGCTGTAACCCGGATGGCACCGTCACGCTGACCGCCCCACCGGGATTTGGATATGCCTGGTCGACGGGACACACCACCCAGCAGGTAACGCTGTCGCATTATAACGGCGGACAGGCCATCGGCGTAAGCCTTCACTCCCATACCGGGTGCTTCACCCAGCTGGATACACTGCTACCTTCGTTCCTTCCCACGGCTTCATTCTCGCATGCGCCACGCTGCGACCTTGGCGTGGATTTTACGGACCTCTCTACCTCCGGGTCACCCGTTTCAAACCGGAAATGGGAATTCGGTGATGCACACCTGTCAACAGCTGTCAACCCGACGCACCAGTATATGCAGCCCGGTACCTACCCGGTTACGCTTACCGTGCATTCCGGGTACTGCCGGAGTTCCAAAACGATAAATGTACCCGTGGAAATGGCCGTCCGGGCCGGATTCAAAACGGATCCCGGAATGATCTGTACCGGTTTACCGGTGCAGTTCCACGACCTCAGCACGGCATCGCGGGGAGTGATCAGTTCCTGGTACTGGGAATTCGGAGACTTTTCACAATCGGGCAGCCGTGATCCATCGCATGTGTACCTCCATTCCGGGGAATACCCGGTGTCACTATTCGTGACCACGGATGAATCCTGTACGGACAGGGCAGAGATGGCTGTCCGTGTATACGAGGGCGACTCATGCGTGTCACCGGGCGGACAGGTTTACATCCCAAACAGCTTCACCCCTAACGGCGACGGGCTGAACGACCATTTCATGGCCGTGGCACAGGACGCTGAAATCACGGCTTTCGAGATCCGTGACCGATGGGGAAGGATGGTTTACGAGGGCAACGGTAGTGCCGCCCGCTGGGACGGCAGGCTCCGGAACGGACGCTCAGCACCGGATGGTGTTTACACCTATTTAATAGCGGCCCGCCTGACCGACGGTACCCTCCGCCAAATAAGCGGATTTGTGCTTCTTTTGCATTGAACGAAAGCTTAACTTTATTGATGGAACGGTTGTTGTTCTTTTATTGAACCCGGTCGAAACCCGGCTTACCTCCTGACGTAGAATGCATTAACCTGTGATCGGACCTCTAATTCACATATTGCTGATAATCAGCTTTTTATTTGCCTCGCCAGCGCGTGTACACGCCGGTGGAACGGATAATGCCGACCTGTTTACCAAGACGGTTGTCTTTTACGATGACACGGCTAACCTCCGGTTTGTCAGCAATACCAGGCTGTTCGAGGAGGGCTGGGACCAGTTGCCGCAGCCACGGTTCTGGCATGAGATCATCTCTCTTTCGCCGGACAGTGTCATGATCAATCTCGCTGAAAACCGTATGGTGCTGCAGCGCATCCCGCGTGACAACTGGCACTGCCAGCAGGAAAACGAAAAGGAATGCTACCGGGAATATATCCGCAGGGCCAACGGGCTGACAGAAGACGCCTCGTTATATATCACGTCCGGGAAACGGGAGTTTTACGAGTTCAAAAAGGTAGTACCCATGATCGACCGTGCCATCCCTTTGTTCATGGCTGAAGGGGTCGACCCGTGGTTTGCGCAAACCATATTGCTGATTGAAAGTCCCGGAAAGCTGCACCAGCGTTCTTCTGCCGGTGCCTTTGGGCCGTTCCAGCTCATGCGTTCTGTTGCACGCAAGTACGGGCTGGTCGTGAATCGTTACACGGATGAACGTTCGGATTTTGACAAGTCGGCTCGCGCCTCCGCCCGCCTGCTGGGCACCATTTGCGTTCCCAAAACGAAGGAGTTGCTGGACACCCTGGGCCTGGATTACCGGGAGGATGATCTTTGGTTTCGCCTGCTGGTCATGCATACCTACCATGCCGGCGCCGCCAATGTAAGGTGCATGCTCGAGAAGCTGCAACCCCGCGAGGGCGGACAGGCATTGTTCCAGAAAATATGGACGACTGAATGCCGCGGATTCAAGAACGAATCACAGAACTATTCCCAGATCGCACTGGCAAGCCTGATGCATTTCAACGACCTCATCACGGAGTCGAAAGACACTGCCTATATGGTTACCGGTGATGTGATGATGCGAAACTTCCATGCAGGTTTGATGCCATACGAGGCATCGGTCGGTTACCTGCGGTCCTGCATTGAGGCCTACGAGTCCGATCTCGTGGACGGTGTGATCCCGTTCGAATATTTTCATGAGAAGATGACCGCGGTGAACAAGCAGCTTTCCTTCACGGAACTCAAGAACCCGGAGAAGCCGGCACCTGTGCTCGCCTCCTTTCCCCTCACCACGGACCGGTTTATTCATATCGGAGACCAGCTCATGCGCCGCAAGCAGGTCGACGAGGCCATCAAGGTTTACAAGCTCAACGTGGAGCACAACCCTTCTTCCCCCGCGGCTTATGACAGCCTTGGCCGCGCCTACAAAAAGATAGGCCAGGAAGAGCTGGCGGTGAAGTACCTGAACAAGTCGGAGTCGCTCAGGGGCGGCAAGCCCTAGGTTTTAGCGACATCCTTTTACCCATCAGATTTCCTGGTTTTAGCGGCAAGCATCGGCCAGCACACCTTTACCAGTGCTTCCGGCCTTCGGGCGAACAGTCCCGACGTATTTTGCTGCGGGGAAATCTTACCCAACTGCTGGCAGATGCTGGCAAAATCAATCAAACAAACAATCAAACAAATCAAGTTCCAATTCAATACTTGAAATCAGGGCAACTACCGTACCGACCAATAGGACACCGCCTACTACCGCACCGGTGGCTTTCAAGCTCCTATCCCGCTTGTGTTTGCGCTTGTATGCAGTCCTATAATGCTGCTGGTTCAGTTTCGGACCCATTGACCTGGCAGTATATTGGAAACCGACCAGGTCCGCTGCTTTCAAAAGCACATTATCACTACCTGCCTTCACCATCCGTCCGAGTTTGACCTCCTCCTCGGCGGCATGGGCACGCCCAAGCGATTCGAGCTCTTCCAGGCTCAATGAATCCGACAGCGTCTTCATCTCCCGGTCTTCATATCCATACAGTTCAATATCGCCATTTATGAAATGAATTCGCAGCAGCGTGTCCCTTGAAACATGCATCTCCGTTTTTCCCGAATCCGGAATTTGGAACAGTAGCTCCTTTGCCCCGTAGCTTAATATTTTTCCATGTAACGAATCGCCATTCATTCCTACCAGCATATCCTGAGACCGGCCCTGCATCAGGCAAGCAAGCATGATTACGATTACCGCTTTGCACTTTTTCAAGGTAGTTTTAATCTGTTGGTTGTTTTGCATGGGGACAAATCTCGGTACATGGGATTCATGAGAGAAATTGAATTCCAAGGATCTGGTGGCCAGTTTCCGTGAAACCTGCCAATAGTGTGGCAGCCGCTCCCGGAGTTGCATTTATTGCAAATTCAAGCCTGTCCTCAGGGCAAACAACGCAAATCCACCATTTTACCAGGTGGTTGAATACGACCGTTGGGATGTCATTCGATCTCAGCTGCAGCAGAACCTTTATCTGATCAGCTAATTGCTGTATACAAGAATTATCCCACGCAAAGCTGCAAGGTATAAGCAGCCGCTACTGATGGCACGGTGACGACTTTCAGGCCGGACTTTTCTTTCACTATGGGATATGATACGGCTGGTTGCCTGCCTCTTTTTGAAAACCCTATGCCGGGCAACCTGGTTCCCTCAACTACTTTTCCACCTTCACCTCAAATTCCAGGCCCAGCGCGTTTTCCAAAAAATTATTCGAAAAGTGGTTGGTGTCTGCGGTGATCTCACCGGCGGATAGGAAGCCG